>JAVBUL010000102.1:0-6270 GCA_031555415.1 Lachnospiraceae bacterium
AAATTCATGCTCTTTTAAAGCATTAACTATTCCTACAAAATCTCCGCCCACTTCTTCCATTATCTTTGTTACACTTGGTACCTCTGACAGCTTAACTACTTCGCCTCCAAATGCTCTTATAACCTGTGTTCTTTCTTTACTCACCTGATCTTGTATGTAAGTTCTAAACTTATAACCTTTCGCTGCCGCTATAGCTGCAAGTCCGATTCCTGTATTACCGCTTGTTATCTCAACTATTGTATAACCAGGTTTTAGTGCACCACTTTTTTCTGCTTCTTCAATCATATTAAGTGCTATTCTATCCTTAACTGATTGATTTACATTAAAATACTCAAGCTTTACTATAACATCTGCACCTAAATTATTTTGTTTATTATAATTTGTAAGCTGTAATAATGGTGTTTTTCCTATTAACTGTGTAATTGATGTATTAATATTCATAATAATTCTTTCCCTCCCGAATTTAATTAAATCTTGTTTTAACCACTGAATATATATCTTCTATTAATCTAAGTCCGCCATCATATCCTACATAAAAACCATTCATTACAAGTCTTTCATTTATAGGCCATGATATATTTAAGTAATGTGCATCTGTTCTTTCTGAAACTTCTTTTTCCCAATAACTTCCTAATATCAACGGATAACCATTGTAATTTGTTTCTTCAATGGCTTTATGTATCTTATATCCATCTGTTTCAAAAATTGCCTCTGCCTCAATTCCATAATTTAAGTCTTTAAAATATCCCTTTATGTTTTCTCTAAACTCATTAGGTGTATCATCTACTATAAATTGTTTAGCAGGAAATAATCCTAAGTCATTTACTAAAAATTTTGTTACTCCAAGTGTATAATGAGCATCACCTACTACTGTGAAGTTTTTACTCATAACACGGGTTTCAAGGAATAAATCTGCAAATCTTTCAATGTAGTAATAATAGTATTCCTCTTGCTTATTTATGTAATCCTCTACAATATTTCTGTCGACACCAGCAAATTCTCCAACTCTTTTTAAAAATTTCGTTGTTTCAAACGCACCAATTGGAAGTGTTTCATAGTGAAGAAATGGTGTTTTAAATTTCTTTTCGAGTTTTTTTACCGTTTCAAATCCAACCCATGGAGATACCAAAAGGTTAAATTCTGCTGCCGGAATTCTATCTACGTTTTTTATTCCTCTGTTATGACCAAATATAATATTTGCTTCGAGTCCAATTCCTTTAAGCAACTTTTCAATCTGGTCATAATTTCCTGCCCAAAATTCGTCCTGATATGGTACATCTGCCCAAACGTTTACCAGCCCTTTAACTTTCTCATCTGCCGGTTCAAGATATTGGTCTATTATTGCATTAATTATCCATTCATGACCCTTATAGTTATTTCCCTTAAATCCCGGTGTTGAGGCATAAATAACAGGTTTATCAGAGTCTTCAAATTCACTTACTATATCTTCAACATTATCTCCGACAATTTCAGGCGAGCATCCTGTTACTACAACATACATATCTGCATCAATAACCTTTAATGATTTATCGATTGTTGTCCTAAGCTTTTTCTCTCCACCAAAAACTACATCTTTTTCATTTATACTGGTACAAGGAAATATATTAGGTGAAAAATATCCACTTGCTCCTGAAGTATTTGCAAGCTTTTGTGCACATCCCGGACCTGAGTGAAGTACCGGAATTGCTCTTTCAATTGCCTGAACAGTACTCATTGCACCCATAGCACATTTATATCTTTGTTTATCAAGAATTTTAGCCATTATTTCCTGCCCTCCTCTAAGAATGCATCCACTTCTTGGTCATACCACCATTTGGTATATGGAAGCTTAATTCTCTTTGCTAGATTTTTTTCAAAGCTTCTATTTTTTATTGTATCAAGTACTGTCTTAGCAAAATTAAGCGTGCCCTTATATCCAAAAATCATATATTCATCAGCAACATATACAGATGCATAACCTTGCTTAATAGCCCATACTGTTGAACCCGGATGACGTGATAAATATAAGTCCGGCTTAAATTTGTTAAGAATATTAAGCACTTCATAGTTTTGCTGGTCTGCAACCGAAACATTAAAGTTAATATTATTGTCAAGTAAATGCTTCATCGAAGGCGGAACCTGACCGTTTTCATATTTCTTGTCATAATGCCAAGCCAAAGCCCAATCAACTATAATTCCAAGTTCCTCCAGAACACGGCTGACCTCAAATGTATAACCCGGTCCCATACCCAATACTGCATGTAAGCCCTGAAGCTCTTTTTTCAATTCTTCAATCTGAGGAATATATATTGCTCTTTGTTCCTCTATGTATTTTTCTACATCATCACTCTTATTTATTGTCTTACCAATTTCTCGAAGCCATGTTTCAAATCCAGTAATACCAAGAGGATTTATGGTTCTGACGTATGGTACTCCATATTTTTCTTCAAGACCATTTCCTAGATAATTTCCTAAAGTTCCACAGATACAAACTGTACAAAGCGCCTCTGACATTTGTTCAAGTTCTTCTACTGTAGCGTTTGCATACATGAAAACCGGTTCAACGTCAAAGTTTTTAAAGATTTCAATAATTTCATTTCTTGCACTTTCAAAAAAGTTTTTAAAATTAATTGTATTTCTCTTCTGCTTCGGTGGTTTTACTAAAGTTGTAAGTACAACATGGTCAGATATGTCAAATCCTGTTGCCCAAATTCTTGATTTGAAGCCTTCGCAGTGAACAACTCCTATCGGTACATCTATTTCATCTTTTAGTTCATCTGCTATAGAATCTATATCCTCGCCAATTATACCTGAAGCACATGAGCTTGAAATAAAAATCGCCTTTGGATGGTATCTGTTATATGTCTTTAAAACTATATCTCTTAGGGCATCTGCTGAACCAAAAATTGTATCTTTTTCATTCATATCTGTTCCGACATAAACTGTATTATTTACTACTCCTCTTTTGGCAGCAACCTGTTTTGTTACTGTATATACCTGTGTACCTGCTACTGAACATCCGCTTGGTCCATGATGTATTATGGCTACATCCCTGATTCCTGAAAGCTGTTGCAGTGCACATGTTGAAAGACAGGTGCTTGACTGCGAAAAACATCTTGAACAGCCTTGTAATGAACCATCTTCGCTCTTAGTTGCTAGTTCTTCTAAATCGCCTTTATATGCAGTTATTGAACCTAATCTGCCTTCTCGGGTTCCTATATCTGTTACATCAAAATTTATTGGCATTTTCTAATCCCTTTCTATATTTATTATAATTCATATATGTTTTATATGAAATGTTTTCTATTTTTTGAGTACATACATGTAAGTCATATATGTACTCAAAACCAAGGTGCTTGAGAGCTAATTTTTAGTCTTTAGTCTTTGAATAAAGGTGTTGAAAGGTATCTATCACCTGTATCAGGTAAAAGAACTACAATATTTTTCCCTTCATTTCCTTCACGCTTAGCTATTTGTGTTGCTGCAAATAATGCCGCACCTGATGAAATTCCTACTAATACACCTTCTGTCTTTCCGAATAATCTTCCTGTAGCAAATGCATCATCATTTTCAACAGTTATAATTTCATCATATATTTCTGTATCAAGTGTTTTAGGAACAAATCCTGCACCTATTCCCTGAATTTTATGTGGACCTGCTGTACCTTCTGATAATACAGGTGAGCTTTTTGGTTCAACCGCTACTATTTTAATATTAGGATTTTTAGACTTTAGGTATTTTCCAACTCCTGAAATTGTTCCACCTGTACCAACTCCGGCTACAAAATAATCGATATTTCCATCTGTATCTTCTAAAATTTCAGGACCTGTAGTCTCGAAATGAATCTTTGGATTTGTTGGATTTACAAATTGTCCCGGAATAAATGCATTAGGGATTTCCTTTGCTAATTCTTCTGCCTTTTCAATAGCTCCCTTCATTCCCTTAGCTCCTTCTGTTAAAACGAGCTCTGCTCCGTATGCCTGTAAAAGATTTCTTCTTTCAACACTCATTGTTTCTGGCATTGTAAGTATTATTCTATAACCTTTAGATGCTGCTATTGATGCAAGACCAATACCTGTATTTCCACTGGTTGGTTCAATAATAACTGAATCTTCCTTTAAAAGTCCGTTTTCTTCTGCATCCTTAATCATCGCTGCTGCAATTCTGTCCTTAACACTTCCTGCTGGATTGAAGTACTCTAATTTTGCTATTATGTTAGCCTTTACATCACTTTCTTTTGAAAAGTTTGATACCTCTAAAAGTGGTGTTCTTCCTATAAGTTCTGTTACGTTTTTAAAAATTCTTGCCATTGTTTCAATCTCCTTTATATTATAATTTTATTTTCTATTAATATTTTTTATCTATTGTACTATATATTGTAGTCATCTGCCAAGTCCATTAAGCCATACTCTAGTAAAATTTCTTCTAACCTATCCTGTGTCATAGGTGTAGGAATCGTAAACATTGTATTATTTTCAATAGCTGAAGCTAAATCTCTATATTCCTGTGCCTGATTTGACTTTGGATTATACTGAATAACTGTTTGCTTTCTTATCTCTGCATGTTGAACAATATTATCACGAGGAACAAAATGTATAAGCTGTGTTCCTAGTTCCTTCGCAAACGCTCTAAGTAAGTCATATTCTCTATCAACATTTCTACTGTTACAGATAATTCCTCCGAGGCGTACTCCACCTTTTTTAGCATATTTTGCAATACCTTTTGAGATATTATTAGCTGCATATAATGCCATCATTTCTCCGCTTGCAACAATGTAGATTTCTTTTGCTTTACCTTCTCTAATAGGCATTGCGAAGCCACCACATACAACATCTCCTAGTACATCATAAAATACATCATCTAAATCTTCAGTATATGCGCCAAGTCTCTCAAGCAGACCTATTGAAGTTATAATTCCTCTTCCTGCACATCCTACTCCTGGTTCAGGACCACCTGATTCAACACACCTAGTCTCTCCAAAACCTGTTTTTAAGATTGCATCTAATTCAACCTCATCACCTTCAGTTCTAATTGTATCAAGAACTGTTTTCTGTGCTAATCCACCCAGCAAAAGTCTTGTAGAATCTGCCTTTGGATCACATCCGACTACCATTACCTTTTTCCCCATCTCAGCCAAACCTGCTGTTAGATTTTGTGTTGTTGTTGACTTACCTATGCCACCTTTTCCATAAATGGCTATCTGCCTTAATTCTTTCATTTTAGTAACTCACCTTTCTATTATTTATAGATTAATTTTTCTATTTGAATGTATGCCAAAAGCTTTTCTATTGCATCATGAATGATATCTGGTATCATATATGCTTCAATATTTCTTTTTAATAGCTCACTTTCAGCCCCACTTCCAATTTTACTTACAATAACATAATTACAATCCGATATAGTATCTACTTTCTTTTTTAACTGCTCATCGTCATGTTCAAAATTTCTGCATATGTTATTTGTTTCTCGCTCTTCTATGTATTCATATGAATAATCATCATTTACACTAAATATGTAAAAACTTGTTGCCCTTCCAAAATGCTGATTTATAACTTTACCATCACTTGAAACCACCGCTATTTTAAACACCTTTTAATCCCTCCTTAGCCATGAGAGAATGTATCTTTATGTGACAGCCTTGATTGATAAATCTGTTCTCTGAAATCTTCTCCGCCTGGAACTCCAATAGCATCGGCACGACATCGCATACAATGCCTAAAAACATCTATGTACTTTTCAGCCTTTGTTCTTACTCCATCAATCTGCTTACAAGAAGGTTCCGGAATATCAGCTAATTCATTTTGCGGAATCAATGGAATAATGTTATAAATACTTGCTCCTGCCTCACTTACTAATTTTGCGACATCTTCAATGTGTTCATCATTAATACCCGGCACTAAAACCGTGTTCACCTTAATGGTAATTCCTGATTTCGCAATTTCCTTAATTCCCTTTAACTGATTTTCAATAAGTATCTTTGCTGCTGTGACATCTGTATATACTTCTCCATGCCAAATAATAGCTGAATTAAGCTTTGCTTCGATTTCTGGGTCTACCGCATTTACGGTAACTGTAAGTGTATCGATTTTTGCTTCAATAACATCTTTTGCTTTTTCATACAGAAGCAAACCATTTGTACTCATACATTTTAAAAGTTGTGGAAACTTATCATCAATTAAGTTAAAAGTATCAAGTGCATGGCTGCTTGCCAGCGTATCTCCCGGGCCTGCAATGCCTATTACTGTAATATCTGGACATAGTACAATTGACTTTTCAACTATTTCCAATGCT
>JAVBUL010000054.1:0-5775 GCA_031555415.1 Lachnospiraceae bacterium
CCACTATTTTTACAAATCCACAAATACCTAGGCAGACTTCAATACCACGTCAAAATCCTATGTCTGCTGCAAGGGCGGTTATTATTATTTACTTAATCATCGTAGTCATTGGTGCTTTTTTCTTTTTTATAAAAAATAGTAGCTCCGAAACCACTGATTTTTCATATGACTATCTAAAAGATGATTATATATATGATAAAGAATTAGTTAGTGAGCTAATGGTACCTATTGATAACTTAAGTCTTGCTTTATGTGCTAATAATGGAGATTTGTATAAAAAAGCCTTACCTGATGCTGTACTTAAAAACCATCTTGAATACTACGATGTTAATTCACTTGATGATTATGCTA
The DNA here is from genome assembly GCA_031555415.1 of Lachnospiraceae bacterium. Taxonomy (GTDB): domain Bacteria; phylum Bacillota; class Clostridia; order Lachnospirales; family Lachnospiraceae; genus CAG-303. The sequence continues at coordinate 352 of JAVBUL010000054.1, forward strand.
CTTTAAGATATGAATACTTAGTTGAGTTATATGGTAAAGATATCAGCATAATTGATTCTTTTGAATATTATGAACTGTTTACAGCATCTGATATTATTGGCTTCAAACAACAAATGAAAGACTATTATGATATTAATATAAACTCAAATGACATATATTTTGTTGTAACTGAATCGAACTATGCATACCTTGATATAAATGGTGTAAAAACAACAGATACATATGTAGAAGGCTACATAGTCTATAAATACCTATCTACCTGGTATGTAGAGTGCGATATTTATTTTGATACATATTTATCAAATAACGGATACGACGACTAATTCATGTAAAGCTCTTGTCATGGCAACATACAAGAGCTTTGCTTTTGCCCTATCTACCACTAACTGACTTTCGTAATCCTGCATAATATTAAAAAGTATAACTGCATCAAATTCCAATCCTTTTGTAAGCTTTACCGGTAATACCATCACTCCATTTTCAAAATTTTCAGTACTTTCTGCTATTTTGGTTACTTTTGAAAGTTCATTTCTTAATAAGTTTGCACTATCATCATCGCCACATACCACCGCTATTGAGCCTAATTCTCTATTCTTCATGCCATTTATAATCTCAATTATTTTATCAATATATTTATCTTTTTTAGCTTTTACAAACTCTACCTCTCTTCCATGTCTTATAACAGGTTCAATTTTATATGCCCCTTCTGATGCTAATTCTAGTATTTTCGAAGCATAGGTCGATATTTCAATTGTATTTCTATAACTTTTACTAAGAAGATAGAACTTGTCCTTCTCACCTATAAGTATGCTCTCCTTTAACTCCTCCCAGCTATTCATACCTGTTTCATAATTAACATTTTGCGATATATCTCCCATAACAGTAAAAATACATTTTGGTAACACTTGTCTTAAAACATAGTATATCATTGCTCCAAAATCCTGTGCTTCATCTATAAAGACTTGAGAATACAAATCTTGCATATCATCACTAACCAATCTCTTGGTTAGTAACGCAATTGAAGCCACATCATATACATCAAAATTCCCTTTACTTATCTTTATAATATCGTCATCAAGCATCAATCCATTTTCACTAATATACTTAGTCAAAAAATCCATATAAACGCCATGTACAGATAACATATCTTTCTCAACACTAAAATATCCCTTATACTCACTGTGTTTTCTCTTCTTAAACTCTTTATCTCCATCTAACTTTGCAACCTGTAAATCAACTCTGCTTAATATCCTTTTATTTAGCTGAGTCACCTTATACTTAAGTGACATATCTTTATTTCTATCGCATATTTCCTTTATACTCTCTGCAGTTAATATAACTCCTATCTCTTTATCTTCAATTGATTTTATTGGAATTATCTTTTGCAATATTTTCTCTAAATACTTTTCCAATTCTTTTATATACTTTAGCTTACTTCTCCAAGGTATTCTATCATATAAAGGTACAAGCTTAAATTTAGATTTCCATTCGCTGCCAATCATTTGACAAACTAACTTATCCATTCTCATTTGCCCTATATTATATACATCCAACTCTGGTAATCCGCTTGTAATATAATTCAAAAGCATGTCACTTCCACCTACAATACAAAACTCTGACGGTTTATATTTATGCTCATAATTATATAAAATATATGAAATCTTGTGAAGTGCTACTGTCGTCTTCCCACTTCCTGCAACTCCTTGAACCAAAACATTTGAATAAGGACTTTCACGAATAATTGCATTTTGTTCCTTTTGAATGGTTGAAATAATATCACTAAGAACCACTTCCTTATTTTTTGAAAGGTACTTAACTAACAACTCATCATTTGTAGCTACATCACTGTCATAATACCCATTTAATCTCCCCTCCTCAATATCATAAGTACGTTTTAAATTCAAATCAATTTCAATCTCTTTTCCATCCGGAACCTTATACTTCCCTCTTCCCAATTCATTATCATAATAAACTGTTGAAATAGGTGCTCTCCAATCCGCCACCAATACATCTATCTGATTCTTTGTTATGCCACTTTTCCCGACATAAACACTTTCAAACTTATCATAATCCAAATCCTTATAGCAAACCCTTCCAAAATAAGGCTTATTATAAGCCGCCTTATTCTTTTTCAAGCTATTTCCATAAGTCTCAACAAGATTAAAACTAACCGCCAACCTATCATAAACTTCCATATCTCCCGACTGATACTGTTTAAAAAGCTCTTCATTAAGCTGCTTACTTTCTTTCAACTCCCTTTCAAACAATAACATATTACTTTCAATCTCCCCCCTCGTACTCTCCAAATATTCAACCTCATACTCATTACCATACTTATCCTCGTTCACGTTACACCTCCGTATCTAATCAACTGCGTCCATTTTTGCCTAGAGGTCTATTTTAACAGAAAAAAAAATAAATACTAGACTTTTTTTTCCATATAGTATATACTATATCATGTAAATCACCTAAAGCACAGAACATACGTTCTGTGCTTTTATTTTTCAAGCGAGTACAGTAGTGTTATACCAATCAAGAATTGCCTGCAATTCTTGCAATCTTCGCTGCCGAGCGAAGATTTATTATAACCACATCTTCTTTATCAAATCCTTCAAATAATCTCCAAAGCCTGCCTTTTCAATGGTATTCGTAGCTTCAATATCAATGCTGCCTACTTCTTTTCCATCAAGATAATAAACTGCCCTTCCTACTACATCCCCTTTATGTACCGGTGCCACCAAATTTTCTTCCATTTCAACTTCCTTTGTTATTCCGTCAACATTTTCTCCTGTTGTACTTAAATACGCAAACGAATCTGAATACTTACATTGTATACTATTATCAATACCTCCGCTTATTGGTATTTCTGGCAATTCATCATCATTAAGCGACTTATATAGCTTACAATTTGCATATCCATAGTTCATCAAAGAAATTGCTTCCGAAAATCTCACTTTATAGTCCGGTGCTGCCATTATAACAGCAATTAAATCAATATCATTTTTTCTCGCCGTTGCACTAAGACAATACTTAGCTTTACTGGTTGAACCTGTTTTTAAACCTGTAGTCCATTCATATTGCTTTAATAGTTTATTTGTATTTGCAAGACCAAATTCACTACTTCCTTTTGCTGTAACATGTGTAATATTCTCCATCCAAATAGTGGAGTATTCAAAAATCTGCGGGTATTTAGTAATGAGTTCACGGGACATTATAGCTACATCTCTTGCACTTGTATAATGATTTGATGAATCCGTAAGTCCGCAACAGTCTTCAAAATTGCTATTAGTCATTCCAAGTCCCTGTGCTCTTTGGTTCATTTGATTTACAAATTCTGTTTCACTCCCAGCTAAATGTTCTGCCATAGCCACACTTGCATCATTTCCAGATGCCACAATAATACATTTAATCATTGTTTCTACAGTCTGCACTTCACCTTCTTCAAGAAATACCTGTGAACCGCCCATTGATTTTGCATGTGCTGATGTAGTTACATTATCACCGAGAACTATTCTTCCCTCTTCAAGTGCATCAAATATAAGTATAAGTGTCATGATTTTTGTAATACTTGCCGGACTTAACTTTTCATCCGGATTTTTTTCATAAACAACTGTAACTGTACTTGCCTCCATAAGTATTGCAGACTTCGATAGCAATCCAAGATTTGCATCATTTGCAGTTTCATTTACTTCCTCTTCCTGTGCTGCAACTACTTGTGCCTGCTCCTCTCCGGTCGAAGCATAAATTGGCAAAATATTTCCTAATACAATTATTAAACATAAAAATAAGGAAAAGAGTTTTTTTCTAATCATACTATAAGTTTGTTCCCTCCGAAAATATACTTATAATATATTAGTCCTCTTTTCCTTAAAATATGCCTACTTTTTAAGTGACACAGAAACTATGCGAACTATTTTTATTCATTGGTGTCTTCTGCATCAATAGAAATATATAAAAATTCCTTAGTACTACTTATAACCGTCTTTTTCTTCCACATCTGCTTAACTATTATAGAATCCAAAGATTTCATTTCTTCATTTCTAAAGCGTAATGTATTTTTATCTATATACTCAGTTTCACACATATCGTCATTTACAAAAACGTGACTATAACTTGTGAAATTTTCGCCTTTTACAATATACCAGTCTTTCTCTATCTCTTCTATCTGATCCACAATATCTTTATCACCTATCGGAGAATATGTTACATCTAATTTTTCAGGAATCTTCTCATCTTTTTCTTCAAGTTCATCCCTTAAAAGCCTTTCTTTTATCTTCAGCACTTGATATTTTAATGTTTGTGCCGGATCTTCCGGTAACGTATTAGTTATTTCTATTTCATATGTTCCCATCTGCATATCTGTTGGAACATATTTTTCAACGCCATCATATATTTTCATATCACCATATAAGATATCATATTCCAATGTTTTTAATAAAGATAAATACTTAGGATCCTCTTGATATACCTGATGGAATTTATTTATAACACCACTGTCAATATTGAGCTTTTGCAATATTCTTGAACCAAGTTCAAATGTTTCTAAATCCTTGCTTTCAAGTTCAAAACCAAAATTGCTCCATATAACATATTCTGTTTGATATAAATCACCATTCGTAAGCTCTTCTTCTGTAAGCTCAAGGCTTGGTAAATGATCGCCATATAATACTAAAATTACTTCTTCATCATATTCAGAAAGTTCTTGTGTCAATTCTTCAATAAACTGATCCATTTCATAGATTTGATTTACATAATACTCAAACTTATAAGCCCTTTCATCATCATCTATACCTGAAACAGTAATAAGTGGATTTTCTATCTCTCTGTCTGTTGGATATGAACCGTGTCCTTGGACAGATATCGCATATAAATAATCCTGTTCATCTGTCGATTTAAGTACTTTTAGTATTTCACCTGTCAAAATACTATCCTTAACCCAGCCACGAGGTGTTTTTTCTGACGGATACATATATTCCAGTGATGTATATGTATCAAAGCCCAGGTTTTTAAATACAGCATTTCTATAATAAAATGAGCCTGTATTATTATGCATCGCATGTGCTGAATATCCATATTCTCTTAAAATATACGCCATACTCTCACATGTCTTTGTCTTAAGTACTGTCTTATAAGGAAATTCACCCGGTCCAAAATCTTCAAGATTCATACCTGTCATTACTTCAAACTCTGTATTTGCAGTACCATAACCAACATTATTTACCGTAAGGAAACCCGACGGAAATTCTTCTTTTAATCTGTTAAATGTAGGCGTTGCTTCTTGAGATAACTCTAAACCTATAACTTTTTCAACATCAATAAATGACTCTAACTGCACAAAAATAATATTCGGTGTACTTACTTTATCTTCATCTACTGTAATTGATTCTTCTATCTTTTTCTTTATAGTAGAAATATTATTATCAG
>JAVBUL010000127.1:0-5363 GCA_031555415.1 Lachnospiraceae bacterium
CTCATGCTCTGAGATTTCTCCTGTTTCCTTGTTGTGAAGTCTCACCCTTACTTTAAGCGGAGCAGCATAAGTAGCATCTCTCTCTTTACATTCTTCAATTGAATATTTAACTTCATCTTCACATAACTGGAAATCTACAAATTCCAAGCTTAAATGATTACTATAATCTTCAATCGGAGAGATATCGTTGAAAACTTCTTTAAGTCCCTCGTCCAAAAACCATTCATATGAATCTTTTTGGATTTCGATAAGGTTAGGCATTTCAAGAACCTCTTTTTGTCTTGAGTAGCTCATTCTAACGCTCTTACCGGTTTTTACTGGACGTATTCTGTTTTTCTCCATTGACGTTTCACCCCTGTTCCTATATTCTTATTCCCTTTTTGGGTTTAAGTGACGTGAATTACTACCATTGTGAAAAGCAAAATTGGCATAAAATTGCCAAATAGGCATAAACGTGCCATTACCCCACAATAGTGCATTTCTCATAGTACCACAAACACTTTTTGCTGTCAAGCACTTTTTTTAATACTTTGGACATTTGACAACCTTATACCTTTTTTAGTACAATTATAAAAGACTTAATTAACTCTTAGAAAGGTGTAACCCCTATGAATAAATCAAAAAAAATACTTATGCTAGAGTGGCAAGCTTTTGGGTTTGTAGAAGCTTATGCTTATTTTCTTAATGCTGGCTATGAGGTGACTTTGTTTTCTCACCTTGATTATAGATTAAAGGAAAGCGAAGACTTTGATAAAGAGTTTAGCAATGCCATTCATGATTCTTGCTTTGATATTGCTTTTTCATTTAACTATCATCCTATCTTTTCTAATAACTGCCAGAAATATGGTATTAAATACATTTCTATAGTTTATGACAGCCCACATTCTTCGCTATACTCACCTAGTGCATTTAACGATGTTAACTACATTTTTCACTTTGACAGTAGCGAATGTGCCTATTTACAGTCACTTGGCGTGAAAAATATTTTTTACAGTCCTTTACCTGTTAATGGAGAAATCATACAAAAGCTTTTAAGGCAGCCCTATGATATAGCAAAAAGCACTTGTGATGTATCTTTTGTTGGTGCTTTGTATGATGAGAAGGATAATTTTTATAATATTATCTATCCTAAACTATCTGAGTATAATCAGGGATTTTTAAATGGTATTATTAATTCTCAACGTGTTATTTATGGAGCTAATCTTGTTAGCGAATTACTGACTGATGATTTAATTAATAATATGAAGTCTGTATATGACTGTACCTTAGGTAAGTTTGGTTTGGAAACAGATAACTATATTTATTCAAATTATGTTGTGAATAAAAAAATAACAGAACTTGAAAGAAAAGATTTGCTTTCTGATATAGCAGCGAGATATCCATTAAAACTTTTCACATTGAATACGGAAAGCACTATTGCTGGCGCTATCAATATGGGGATTGCTGATTACTACGAGCTAATGCCTTATATCTTTTCAAATAGTAAGATTAACCTCAATATTACCTTGCGAAGTATTTATTCTGGCATTCCTCTTAGAGCAATGGATATTTTTGCAAATGGCGGATTTTTGCTTTCTAATTTTCAAAGTGATTTTTTAATACATTTTACTCCTGATGAGGATTTTGTGTATTTTGGAGATAAAGGGGATTTGATAGAGAAAGTTGAATTTTATTTGAGAAATGATGGTGAACGTGAGAGAATTGCTAAGAACGGTTATGAGAAGGTTTGTAGAGAACATAGTTATAAGGTTCGATTTGAAGAGATATTTAAGGTTGTATCAGATAGTTAGAAAGACTCGCCGTTAGGCGAGTCTTTCTAACTATCTCCACAAGCATACAGGCATATATTTCGGTTTTATCCTGTATTTTAAAAACTCATTTGATTCAGATACATTTATATAATAATCCACTGCATCCATAATACTCTTTGAGCAATTACCTGCATTATAAAAAAACTTATCCCTTTCATCTTCGATATTTATTGATAATTTCTTTTTTTCTTTTATATTTATAACACACTCTCTTAGCTCTGCTTTTTTGCAATGATAGACATACTCTAGCAAAAAGCATGAAAATCTCTTAGAAGTTGGTGTTTCCGGAACAAGCCAGTCCACAACAGAAATACTTGGAACACCAAACATCATAGCCTCAGTCATTACACTTGATTCATCCGATATCACTAACTGGCACATTTCCAGTGCTACTAATATGTTCTCTTCTGGCTCCAAATAGTATAAATTATCATACTTGCCCTCATGCAACGCCTTCATTTCATTAATATTATCTATAACAAACTGAAATCTTTCTGGCCAATGAGCCTGTTTTATAAGTAAGTTAACCTTCAAATCAGATATTGAGTTAATAAAATCATCCTCTTTATAATCGTTTTCCCATGAAGGTGCATATAGAACCGTATAATCATACTTAAATCCAAGCTGCTCTTTAAGTTTTTTTGCTCTTGCTTTAATATCCTCTCTTCCCACATAGTCACTTTTAGGATATCCAAACATAAATGTTCCTTTTCTAGGAAATACATGTTCAAACATTGTACAAGTATTCCACCTTTCTGCCCATTCATTTCCCGGTAAAATGCCTATATCAAAGCCATCCCATCTTTCTCCCTTCCAAATATCTGGCCAATATTCATTTCCTTGTGCCATATCATGCAATAATACTAATGAGAACTTAGAATTTTCAGGATAATTTCTATGTTGACAATATACTCCTATCTCTGCCTGCTCTGTTCTATCACCTGTAAATTTTGTTTCATATCCTCTTTCTCTGGCTTCTTTCTCGATTGGTTCGAGGTTATAATATTCTCCTTTATCAGTATAAAAAAATGTAATCTCTTTTTTCAATCCATGCACTTTCCTTGTATCAGACTCTCTTAAAAAAAGTTCATTGTAAAAAGGAGATAGTATATTTTTTAAATCTTTTTCCGTTATATCTAGAAGATTTTCTGATAACAAATAACTTAAATATCTTTGGTACTCTTCGTACTCTCTTTTTAATACATTTTCATCAAAATTCTCAAATTCTATAGATACTATTTCTTTTTCAATAAATTTTATTTTTTTATTGTATATGAGTAGATAGTTTAATACTAAGGAATTTATGTATTTTACATCATATAATATATTCAGATTCAGCATTTCTCTTTTTACAGCACTTGTTCTTAACATTATTGTAGACAAGCTACCGTATGTGTTCATGTTTTTATTAATACATAATTCCAAGATTTCTTTTCCATTGTAAAGATTTTTACCAAACAAACCTTTAACATCTATGTTTGGATTATATGTTATGTCTTTGTTCTTGTCCGTTATATTTCGACCGGCAATACAAACATCTGCGTCCATATTGCATTCTAGATAATCTGACATTATTAAATTTCTTTCTGTCGATATATATTGATTTGGTTCCAAAAAACTTATATACGTACTATCAGTATCATTTATATATGTTAGCAAATCTTCAAAAGAATCCTCTTCCCAGTTTGATTTTACTATTTCTATATTTCTGTAGCTTGATTCTGACAATACTTTATCTATATAATTATCGTCGCAATTAATGCAAATCATTGAAATTTTTTTCTGTGGGAGCATTTTTACTAATTTCAATATCTCCTGTTCATCTGTTGTTGACCGTTTTGCCAATTCTATATACTTATTTGCTTCGTCATACATTTTTAGCTCTATTAACTTTGTAATATCTTGTACTATTTGTTCTTTTGATGTATTCATAATTCTTACCTTTCTTTTTATGCATTTAACTAAGCACTTGCTTACAAAGTTAGTTTTTTTTATTATATCATAACTGGTGGAATAAAAAAATAGTATTTAGTTTGTTGGAGGATGATATTATGCAGTAGGCTTCGCCTATGCATGGTTTTACTGGGATTTTACCTGCGGTGCAGTTTATAAAAGGAGTAAAGGACACTCCTTTTATAAACACGCGGGCTTCGCCCTATATAAATAAATAAAAAAATAATTCCAGTTAAGAGCAAGCTCTTACTGGAATTATTTTTTTATTTATTTATGCACGGCTCACTGCTGTCGCGTTTACTACTTAACTGTTACTACTGCGCCTTCTGCTTCGAGTTTAGCTTTTAATTCATCAGCTTCAGCCTTTGATAAGCCTTCTTTAACTACCTTTGGAGCACCGTCAACAACATCTTTTGCTTCCTTAAGTCCAAGACCTGTAGCATCTTTAACAACTTTGATAACCTTAACTTTGTTAGGGCCTGCTTCTGTTAATTCTACATCAAATTCTGTCTTTTCTTCTTCTGCTGCTGCCGCTGGTCCTGCTACTACAACACCTGCTGCTGCTGATACACCAAATTCTTCTTCACATGCTTTAACTAATTCGTTTAATTCTAAAACTGATAATCCTTTGATTACTTCAATGATTTCTTGAGTTGTCATTTTAAATTCCTCCTAATATTTTAATAATTATGCGTTTGCTTCATTCTGCTCTGCGATTTGCTTAATAACACGAGCGAAGTTTGTAATAGGTGACTGAATACTTCCAAGTAATTTTGAAAGAAGTTCTTCTCTTGATGGGATTGTTGCGATAACCTGAATACCATTCTCATCGTAATATGTTCCATCAACTACACCGGCTTTTAGTTGAAGTGCATCTGCTTCTTTTGAGAAGTTGTAAAGAATTCTCGCTGGAGCTGTAGCATCTTCTTTTGAAATTGCAATAGCTGTAGGGCCTTCTAAGTGTTTGTTTAATCCTTCAAACTCTGTACCTTCAACTGCAAAGTTAATCATTGTATTCTTGTATACTTTGTATACAACATTTGCTTCTCTTAACTGCTTACGAAGTTTTGTATCCTGCTCCACAGTAAGTCCACGATAATCTACAATAACCGCTGTTTTTGCACCATCAAGTAAATCCTTGATTTCTGCAATTATTGGCTGTTTAAGTTCTACTTTTGCCATGATTTTTGCCTCCTTATTTTATTTCATATCTTAAGGCCGAAAAAAGCCTCTCTGCAAAGACAGAGAGGCAATAAAATCAATCTAATAAAGATTATTTCTTTTCCTCGGTAGGTGTTTTAGCTTACTCACCCATGTGAATCCTCACATATTGTGAACCTACTGTCTTCGGCAATGTGCATTTTAACACAATATATTTGTGCTGTCAACAAGAATTTCATCTCATTGCTTAAATAATCAGAAACTAGTTTGTAACCTTAGCTACATTTACTTTCACACCAGGACCCATTGTTGATGCGATTGTAATACTCTTTAAGTACTGACCCTTTAAAGCAGATGGTTTTGCCTTGTTAATAGCATCCATAAGCGCTTGGAAGTTGTCCGCGAGCTGCTCCTCTGTAAAAGAAGCTTTTCCTATTG
>JAVBUL010000231.1:0-4965 GCA_031555415.1 Lachnospiraceae bacterium
ATGACATAATACCTCGCCTTTTTAACTTTAATTTATAAGTAAATATAACACTTGTCTAATTTTATGTCAAACTAACTTGCTTGTTTGTTTTATTATTATAACATATTATAACAACCTCTATCTAATTTTTTAGTTTAGTGGTATAATAGCCTTATCAATTATTGAAAGGGGATAATGTATATGGCAAAATCTGACAAAGAACTTACATCTGAAGTTGTATGTGCATACCTTAATGCGTGGGGCACACAACAAAATGGTACACCACCAAAACAATATGAATTATCATCTTTAATCAATGAAGTTTATAATGCAATCCATACTTTGGGATATGCACCTGAAAATAGTGAGAATTAATCATACTATCTATAGAGGCTTTTGCAATTACTAAATTTGCAAAAGCTTCTATTATTTTATAGTAATAAAAATTTTATTTTGTTCCTAAAAATATTAATGGTATATTTTTACATAAATTGTTAAAGATTTGATTATATAATTTTATAGAAATTCCTTTATTTAGCAAAGCATTTCTGATATACTATAATTTGATTTAAACCAAATAGACTTAATTCCATAATTTTTTTTAGTTAGAAAGGATTACATTTGTATGAATTACAGCAAAAAGAGTATAATCGATAAACATAAAACTTTAGTATCAACGCCTAAAAAGCTTTCAACCAAGCTATTTGTAAATATTTTTAAGGCTTTTGTATTTTTAATAATTATTACTATCTCAGCAGTTGGATTTTTAGGATTAGGTGCTGTTAAAGGCATCTTAGATGGAGCACCCAACGCTGAGGATGTAAATTTTGTTCCTGCGGGTTATTCAACTACCATATATGACAATGAAGGAAACAAAATAGAAACGCTTTCCAGCGTAGGTTCTAACAGAATCTCTGTAACTATAGACAAAATTCCTTTGTGTTTACAATACGCTTTTATTGATATTGAAGATGAACGTTTTGAAACTCATAATGGTATTGACTTTAAAGGTATGCTTCGTGCAGGTGTTGAGTTTATCACCTCGGGTGGAGCCGAAACGCAAGGTGCAAGTACAATAACTCAACAGCTATTAAAAAATAATGTTTTTGAAAATGGTGGACGTGAAAATTCCATAGGTGCTTTGGTAAAAAGAAAAATTCAAGAGCAATATTTAGCACTTGAGATTGAAAAAACTACATCAAAGTCCATTATACTTGAAAACTATTTAAATACATTATTTCTAGGTAAAAACTGCTATGGTGTGCAGGCGGCATCACTTCGTTATTTTGGAAAAGATGTTTGGGATTTAAATGTTTCTGAAAGTGCTGTTATTGCAGCTATCACACAAAATCCCTTTGAAAATGACCCTATTAGATTTCCTGAAAATAATGCCAAAAGACGTCTTACATCATTAAATAAAATGCTTGAAAAGGGACATATAACTGAAGCAGAATATGATGAAGCCATAGACGATGATGTTTATTCCAGAATACAAACTGTGGATACACAAACAGATACAAATACTATTTATTCCTATTTTGTTGATGAACTTATCAGTCAAGTAATTTCCGATTTACAAACAGAATTAGGATTAACTTACACACAGGCTTCAAACAGAGTATATTCTAACGGATTAAATATATATTCTACACAAGATTCTCAGATTCAAGATATTTGTGATGAAGAAATAGCAAATCCAGAAAATTATCCGACAAATGTATTTTATTCCTTCGACTGGAGATGGTCTGTTCAGCATGAAGACGGTAGTGTAAGTAACTATTCAAATTATGATATTATTTATTTAAATAAAACATTGTTAGAAAAACCTGAATTCAAGATTATATTCACTTCAAAAGAGGAAGCTCAAGCTTGTATAGATGCTTTCAAGGCTGAATATTCAAAAGAAGGTGATATTAATCTCGGTGAAGTCACTTATTTTACACTACAACCACAAGTATCTTTCTCAGTAATAGATCAACGTACAGGATATGTAAAAGCAATCGTTGGTGGTCGTGAAAAAGAAACCAGTCTTTCGTTAAATAGAGCAACTAATTCAACAAGACAACCTGGTTCATGTTTTAAAATATTAGCTTCATTTGCACCGGCTCTAGATTCCGGTCAAACCTTAGCTACTGTATATGATGATGCTCCTTTCAACTATTCTACTGGAAGAGCTGTTAATAACTGGTGGTCAAGTGGTTATAGGGGATTACGTTCAATAAGATATGCTATAGAGCAATCTGCAAATATAGTTGCTGTTAAATGCATAACTGAAATTACTCCTGATTTTGCTTTTGACTACTTAACAGAATTTGGACTAACTTCTATTGTAAGTAGTAAAACTTTGGATGATGGCTCTATTTTATCCGATAGAAACCAAGCTACAGCACTAGGTGGTATTACTGATGGTGTTTACAATGTTGAGATTTGTAATGCATATGCCGCTATCGCAAATAAAGGTGTTTATACAGAACCTGTTTATTATACAAAAGTTACTGATTCAAACGGTAGGATACTTCTTGAAAAAGAACCTGAAACAAAACGTGTACTAAAAGAAAGTACTGCTTGGCTATTAACAAATGCTATGCATGATGTTGTTACCTCCGGTACAGGTACTTCTGCCAATATATCCGGACAATATGTTGCCGGAAAAACCGGTACGACATCTAACAGTTACGATTTGTGGTTTGTAGGTTATTCAGATTACTTAACCGCTGCATTATGGACCGGTTTTGATGAAAATGCAAGTATCAAAGAATTGGTTAAAAATGAAGGCTACCATACACGTTTATGGAGTAAGATAATGACCAGAGTCCATAATGATAAAGGATATGCTTATTCTGCTCCTGATGAATGCGATGATATTGTTACAGCGAAGATTTGTAGTAAATGTGGCTACCTTGCTGAAGAGGGAAAATGTGATTTGGACCCTGAAGGAAGCAAGATAAAAGAAGAGTATTTTGCTGCTGGTACTGTTCCTACTGAAAAATGTAAATGTCATGTGGTGTATACTATATGTAATGCCTCAGGAAAGCTTGCTAATGATAATTGCCCAAGTAGCCAGTGTACGAAAAAAGTTTATAGATATAGATTCTTAGGAAATGAAGGAACTACTGAGGATTCAAAATATGAGTTACCTGCAAATATTGCAAATAGTATTTGCATAGTACACTAGGAAATCTTGATTGTCTAGTCACTACTTGACTCGCTTGTTTGACATAATGAATAAAAGTACCGGATTAAAATGGTCCGGTACTTTTACGTTTTTAACTATACCATTATTTCTTGCAACTTATTACATTCAACATGTTTTGCTTTGTCAAACCAATAGCTATTTTTAAAAATATCTAAAAGATCTTCAAACATAACTGATGCCGTTTCTTTACCACCAGCTCCTCTTCCATAGAATGCTCTTAATCCACTATTCCTACTATCTATGAATATCATATTAAAACTATCCTTTACATTACTTAAAATATTATTACTTTCAAGCTCAATAGGCCCTATATAATAAAAAACTTTATTATCTTCATGTTTTTCAATATAAAATATTTGCCTAAAGCAACTTTTAAAAATTTTACTGTTATGAATTGTTTTTATTGATATGGGAAACAACTTTTCACTTTTAAACTCTATATTCATTCCTATTCTTGATAAAATTTTCATTTTATATACCGCATCCCAACCATCAATATCTTCTGATGAATCATTTTCTGCAATTCCCTTTTCTTTTGCTATTTTTAAGGCACTATTTAAGTCTATATCTGATTCTTCCATTAATGAGATGATGCTATTTGTTGTAGCATTTATTACTCCATACATTTTATATATATAATCGTCCTTTGACATATTCATTAAAGCTTTACATATAGGAATTGCTCCTCCTACCGTTGCTTCAAAGCGAAGTTGAACATTATAATAATTTGCATTCTCTATTATTTCATCCATATACAATGCAAGACATTTTTTACTGGACATAATTATATATTTTCCCTTTTTTATTGCTGCGATAACAATTTCAAATGTTTTTTCAGCACCACTTCCTCCCATGCATTCGAAACAAATCTGGATATTAGGATCATTAATTACTTCCTCGAAGTTATCTGTCAGATATATACTTGATACATCCACATTTCTTTTTTTATTAATATCCCTAACGAAGGCTGAATAAACTTCAAGTTTAATATTGCAACTTTCATCTTCAATAAACTGATTGTTCCTTATCAAGGTTAGTACTTGTTCTCCTACAGTTCCAAGTCCAATAAATCCAATACCTATTTTTTTTACCATAAAATATCTTCCTCCTTAAACGTAAAAGTGTCAACTTGACTAATTTATATGAATATAGTATCATTATATTTATCATAAGTAAAATTAATAGTTTTTATACTATTAATCAAAAATATTAATAGGTGGACAAACTAATGGAAATAAGAAATATTATATCATTCTTGAAAGTTGCTGAATTAAGTAGTTTTTCTAAATCTGCTACTGCCCTAGGCTATACACAATCAAATATAACAATGCAAATAAAACAGCTCGAAAAAGAACTAGATTGCATACTATTTGATAGAATTGGAAAGAATATATCACTAACAGAACACGGTAAAATTTTCATGAATTATGCCGTTGATATCATATCATCAGTTGAAAATTCCAAGCTTTCGATAGCTAATAACCAAACCCCTTTTGGTGAATTGAAAATTGGAATTTTAGAATCATTATGTACCACATATATGCCTGAGCTTATACAAGGATTTTATAAAAAATTTCCTAATGTGAATACTATAATAAATATTGGTACATTTGAAGAACTTTCTCTTTTACTAAACAACAACAAGATTGACTTATTATGGACATTTGACAATCACATTGAAAATAATTCTTGGATTAAGGCGCTGGAATACCCTAGTGCAATTAAGATAATATCTTCATCCACCCATGAACTATTACAGGTTAATCCATTAAATTTGGATTCGTTAAAAA
>JAVBUL010000271.1:0-2934 GCA_031555415.1 Lachnospiraceae bacterium
ATTATAAATATTACTAAAAAGCCTTCATCATTACGTTCATTAAACGTATCCATGAACTCACTTGAGTTTCCTATTAATTCACCGATAATATCAGAATTAGATAATGAATATATTTGTCCATCATTTGGGTAATCAATAAAATCTACCCAATTAAAGAACATCGATATAATGATTCCAATTGATGATATACATATTACGGATATATATATTATCTTTTCAACTAAATGTAGCATATTTCTATTTGATGTATTCATATGATATAGCCCCCTTTCTTCCGATTCTTTTATTTCTTCTTTTATCTACTGTTGCTAGTAATATGAGCAAGACTATATTAACAATACTTAAAATCAAAAATATATAAGGCGACGCTGCAACACTTAGTGTGTTAAGTATATCTGATTCAGTGCCATTTGTTACAATAACAGTTATTACTGTGAGTATAAACAATATTATCGAAAATGTCATTGCTATAAATCCAAGAACAAACCCTTTAGGCTTTCTCCTTGATTGAGCCATTCTCATTAAAAAGGCAATAATAAATACTAGTGTAAAAATAAAAAGTATTACTAATATTATTACTAATACCATACTGGTATTTTCTTTTCCCTCTAGAGAGTCACTAACCACTTCTGGGTATCCTGTAATCTGATTAAATAAATTTAATAACGATGAACCAAATTTGTAATCACTATATTCTTGAGATATCCACGTTGAATACATTAGGATGATCATTGATATTGATGATAAAAATAGTACTGCAAGATATACCATTTTCTCAATGATATCTGCAAACCCGTTTATATCTACGTAACCCTTTCCTACATTACTACTAACATTATTTTTTTCAACATTCACTAAATTTGGTGCGTCATCTGTCTTTTCGCCACACTTTGTACAGAATCTATCCATCTCTTTTAACTCATTCCCGCATTTTATACAATACATTCTGTCTCCTCCTTTGAAAATTTTAAATTTAATACTAAAAATCAATTGGTTTTATTATATCATAAATATGAAAAAAAAGGTGTGCTGGTTGCACACTTTTTTTTCATAGCTCAAATAAACTAAGAATATTATACCATCTCTCTTCTTCCAATGTTTAAATCAAATTTTCATATAATAATCTGACATATCGTGATTTACTCCAAACGAAATAGTCGCCAATCACATATAGACGATATTTTGCTCTTGTAACTGCTACATTTACAATATTACTTTTAACCCATTTAATTGCCCCTATGGAATTTTCATCACAACCCAACAAAAATATTACCTCTGCAGCTTCTTTTCCTTGGAACTTATGTACTGTACCACAATTATCATTGCACCAATCTTCCAAATCATCTCTAAAATTTTCCATATCAGGATAGCGGCTCAACATATCAGTAATGCCTTGAATTACTGATGTAAATGGTGATATTACAAATATATCTGGCTTTCCAGAATATAATTTAAAACTATCACTTAACATTTTACATACAAGTTCTCCCTGTGACTTCACAAAATGATTTTTACCTTTTGTATCATTTTCCTTGCCTTTTATATCAAACCATTGTGATTTATCATATAAAAACTTTTTACTTAATTCAACTTTAGGTTTATTAGTTTTCATTTTCATAGAATTTCCGTATGAAATTTTATTTGATATGTTAAACATTGGATTAATACAACGTCTATGTATAATAAGAGGACATCCTACCCATGTTCCTTTATCATCTTCTTCCAGATTTTTGATATATGTTCCATAACTATTTATACTATCTGAAAATTCCTGAACGGAAATGGTTTTAGAAATGTATGGCCTTAGTATATCATCTGAAAAAGCTTGCTTAATATGATCTGCATCATTGGTTACAACTGGTTCAACTTGCTTTGGATCTCCAACCACAATTGCCCTTTTACTTCTATAGAGTGCTCCTGCTGCCATTTGTGGTGGTGCTTGACCTGCTTCATCTATAATAAGTAATCCAATTTTCTCAGGTTCGTTAATATCACTAAGAAAAGTTTGCACTGACGCAAAGGTTGTTGAAATAACCGGTGTAAATAAAAATAATGTATTTAAAAGTTCTGGGAATGCTTTTTCTCTATCTCTTTTACTATAAATAACCAAATTTTCATCTGTATTATTTCTAGTTTGCCACATCATTGCAATATTAATGAAATTATCTCTACAAGCTTTTGACGATAACACAAACTCTTTATGAACTTGAAGTGCCAGATAAAAAAGTTTTTCCCTAGAACGATTAAATTCATCACTTATCCAAGGATTTACTAATTGAGCTTTAGTACTACATTCATTGTCCTCACTTTCAAAGTCACTCCAAAATGAAGAATCAAGTATATCAACTTTTTCTTTAGCTTCATTTATTTGATTTAAAAATTGTTCCTTTATCTCAATCTTTGCATTTTCAAGATTATTTATTTTTTCATTGTCTTTTTCACATTCCTTTTCTTGCAGCTTAATTTCTTTAATATTATTATCATTTTCATTATTAATTTTCAAAATCAGTTGATCTTCCTCTTCATATCTATCAACTAATTCATGCAAATAAATTGATTCCTGTGCAATTTGTTCTTTTAATTGATTTTCACTGTTTGCTATCTCCTCCTTTTCTGCTTTTTTCTCTTTAATCCTTAATATTCTTTCAGTCTCTTTATTGAATAAAATACAAATACGATCAAATAATTTTAGTGCATCTTGCATAATAACTATATTATTAGAAATTTCATCCTTTAAAATCTTACATGAATCTAATTCAACTTTTAAATAATGAATCTTTTTCTCTTTGTTATTTACTTGACTTTTTATAAACTGAATATCACTTTCTGCGTTCTTCAAAGCAACTTCAATATCATTCTTTTTTTTATTTAATTGATTGATTTTTTCTTTCTGTTGAAGTGATTTTTGCTTTGTCTTTTTTATCTTTTTGTCAC
>JAVBUL010000201.1:0-3282 GCA_031555415.1 Lachnospiraceae bacterium
CCAAGAACTTCAATAAAGGACTATCGGCAGAGGATATTAAGTTTTACGGCAAAATCCATTTCAACCGCGACCGTTCTGGTAACCGTCTGAACATGCATTGCCATTTGATTGTAAGCCGTAAAGACCAATCGAACAAAGTCAAAATAAGCCCGCTAACCAACCATCGCAACACGAAGAAAGGCGTTATTACAGGCGGTTTTGACCGTACAGCTTTATTTGAGAACGTAGAAAAAGGTTTTGACAAGCTATTTGGCTATAATCGGCAACTATCCGAAACGTTCGAGTATTGCAATACCATGAAAAACGGTAGTATGACGGAGCAGTTACGAATACAAGAACGGGAGCTGAAAGCCCCTGAACAAAATTTTGCTGGTGAAAAGAAAAAAGAAACGGAAGATGTGCAAATAGGCAAATATGCAGATAAGCAGGCAGACACAAATTTAAAAGTGATTTCAGATACTTCAATACAACAGCAAATCAGTACAACAGTACAACAACAAACAAGTGAAAGCGGGTTATCCTCTTTATTTTCCATTCTTCCATCGGCTACAGATGTCAATCCGATGGATGAACAGCAACCACTAAAACCCAAGAAAAAGAAGAAACGAAGACCAAGATTAAGCTGATAAGATTAGATTTATATTGTACCCAAAGTTATTTCCCGTCCAACTTCGTTTATTTCCCGCTCATGGCTTCCCTGCCCGTTTTGAAGGGCGGAAGCCCCGCGAGAATAACCGATTGTCCGAGAATAACTTTGGGCAGTTTAGCGGTGGTTTTGCACAGCTTCATAATAGCGTGGTTCAGAGGATTATTATGTATTGAAATTCATCAAGATACCAATAGAAATTAGTATCTTTACTCAAAATTTTAGAAAATGAGCAATTATATCTATTTAGACTGGAATATTTTTAATAAGATAGAGGAGAAAATGGATGACTTGGATGAAGAAGAGAAACAAGTTTATTCAACAATTGAAGGATTAATTGTTAATGAGAAGATTACAACTCCTTACTCTAATGCTCATATTAATGATTTGTTACGAGGATATGCTAATAATCCTGTTTACATTCCACAGCACCTCAATACTATCAAGCGTCTAACGAATAACCTTTGTATTGTTCAATATTGTGGAGATACTCAATCAACATGGCATTATCGAGATGTTGATGAATTTTTCAATTCGGCATTAAATGAAAAAGACAGAACTTCTGATTCATTTCTTGGACTTATGGACTGCGATGAAACAGGTTTGATGAGAAAAGCTATGGAAATGTATCGTTTTATTCCTGTACCATCGAATTTTAAAGAGATATATAAGGCTGCCCCTATTTTCAATTTAATGTTTCCTCAAACAAAATCTGAAATGAATATGCTTGCTTTGATGGAAGATATTTATAATTTTTCGAATAACGCAAAGAAAGATTATTCACTTTACAAATCATTGAAAACATATATAAATCAAAGTAAAACAAAACTTAAACAACAAAAAGATTTGTTTAAAGGAATTGATAAAGACCTCCCTTCGTATTTGGAATCTGACAAATTTTGGGAAGAATATGCTCCGAAGAATAAAACAAGTGACAATCCTGCATATCAAAAAATTACTGATACTTATTTTAGAATTGATTTTAAAGGATACAAATCGGATGCTCGATTTTCAAATATGATTGATGATGCTTTACATGTGTTTTATGGAGCTCATTGTGACTACTTCCTAACCATAGATGATAAGTGTCATTATAAAGCAGCAGAAACTTATCATAAGTTAGGAATTATGACAAAAGCACTTAAACCAACAGAATTTGTTAACAATCTTGGAATATTAAAAACATAAAGCTTTAATGTCCAGAACAATCTATTGAGACAATATCTGAGTTGAGGTAGATTTTGAAAGACATGCAAACGAAATAAGAGTATAAACAAAAAAATGAAATATGAGGGTGAAAACAATTTTTTCGTGGATAAAATTTATCAAAGAAATAAATTTCTTGCTGCTTTTACTATTATTAGCTGGTTGTTACTTTTTGATAAATATTCTATTTTCAATAGGGTATTATAATTTTCTTGTATTTGGCGAAGAAAAAACATTCTTCGACTGTTTCTATTTTTCTAATATCACGTCATTTACCATTGGATATGGTGATATTGCGCCCACCACAATATTAGGAAAGATTCTTGTCATTTTACATGTCATTTTAACTTATTTTCTTTTTGCTTTGTTAATTGCTATTTTGACTACAAAATTATTTTATCCAAAGAATACAATTGTTTTTTCAAAAAATATTTTTGTAGATAATAAAAATAAGATTATTGGATTTAGAGTTTTAAATATTCATAGTGAGCCTCTTATAAATCCAGAAATTAGAATTCATTATACAGAACATTGTGTTGGAAATGTAATTGCTACCGTTGAGCATTTGGTTCAGCCAATTCAATTAGGATTCTTAGGGAAACATGATTTTATTAGTTCGATCGGAGTAAACGAAGAATTTATCTCTAATTTAGAAAATGCTATCATTTTTGATTGCAATGAGCAAAATAAGATAAAAAGTCGATTTAGAATAATTGTATCTATAACAGGAAATAACGGGATTCAAGAAATTGCACAATTAAAACGATACTATCCAAAAGATTTTAAGGAAGGAACACGATTTAAAGCAATTCAATATAATGAATCTGATCAGAAAACAAGAATTAATTATTTGAAATTCGGTAATTTTAAAGAAGACTTTGAACATATTCTGTAATAATAAGCATATCCTACAATCTACAGTTTGAGCTTGACAGCTCGTTTAGACTTCGTTCCATCCGAACGCCAAGCCGCTTAGGAAACAGCAGATACATTACAAAAATTAAATATAAAATGGATTTAGACAAGATAAATTTTAAAAAAGTTGATAAGGATTTTCTTAAAAAGAATTTGCGGGAGGAGAAATACAATTTGCCCTCAAAAGCACTCATTAAAGAATTTCTAAAAAGAATAGAACTATCTGTTTTAAATGCTGATTACTTAGTTTCAAGGAACACTCTGATAGTTACAATATTTTATGCACCTGATGAAACATTTGATTTCATTAGGCGAAAAGGAATATTTAGATATTCACGCTATGTAAACAAAAAATGTATCGTAAAGTCACTTGTAACAGAACTTATAGAAATATGTCAAAACTTTGGACATGTTTCCTGTCAAACATCATCATACCTCGAGAGTATAATAAACTTTGCAACAGTATTGGATTCGTATAATGCTTTTGAACGTCATATTACAGGTGAATTTAAAAT
>JAVBUL010000161.1:0-26831 GCA_031555415.1 Lachnospiraceae bacterium
TGGGTTTGTAGTGTCCAAAATAGATAGTAATTATGGAGATTACTCAGATATTATATCTTTATTTGAAAGTGAAAATGTATGTTCAATGGTAGGAATACCATATTATGAGAATGAAAACTTAAAGGCAATTCTGGTGGCGTATATTGTTATGAAGGATAACTGGCACTCTCCAATTAACAAATATATGCTTGATGAAGGCGATTTTAAAAATTATGAATTTATATTCAGGCAATTAATCTCGGCAATAGATGCTCTTGATGCAAATGAAAAGGTTAAGATTATGAATATCCAGCTTGAAAAATCAGCAGTTACAGACAACTTAACAGGTTTAATGAATAGAGAAGGATTTTATAAAACAATAGAAGATATGTTAAGAAGGATAAAAAAAGGAGAGGTACAGAAAGGATTATCCTTGATGTATATTGATTTAGATAACTTTAAATATTATAATGATACATTTGGACATGATGTGGGGGATATAATATTAAAAGAAATGTCAAAGGTCTTCCTAGATGTATGCCAAAATAGGGGATTTGTTACAAGGTATGGAGGAGATGAATTTATTATTATTTTAAATACTGGAAACAAGGAAAAAGTAGAGAATGTTGTATGGTCAATTTATAGGGCAATTGAAAATGCAAACGGTTTTGAAGAAGAAATATGTGAAGTCTTAGGAAAAAAAGTTGAAATTGATGATAATCATAGAATTACCTGCTCTATTGGAGTTACTATTTCAGACAGCATTGAGACAAATGATATGATGAATGAAATGATTAAAAAGTCAGATAGCATTCTTTATGGTATAAAAAATTCAAGAAAAGGAACATATAAAATAATGTAATCAGGGGCTTGCCCCTGATTATAAGTTATAAACATTCCAATTTTTTTGCAAAATAAAAAAAGTACTCTCCCAATGCTCGTACGTCATCAAAAAAATACTTTCAGTGCGCGATCAGGGGCTCGAACCCTGGACACCCTGATTAAGAGTCAGGTGCTCTACCAACTGAGCTAATCGCGCTCGTTATTACAATATATACATATGCTAATTCATATAAACCTCAGCTTTAACTGAATGTTTTTGAACGCAAGAGTTATTATAATAGATAATGTAGAAAAGTGCAAGCACTTTTTTTAAAAATGTAAAAAATTTCAAAATTAGGCTTTTAAATATGGTAAATGATGGTATACTATTATAAGAAGAATATTGCGAACAAATAAACTCTAAGGGAGAGTAATTTATCTATGAAGGATTTTAAAAATAAAAAGTATTATACAGTGAGCATATATACACTGATTACAGTGGCATTGGCTGCGATAATTATAAAGTTAATATGGTATTGGAGTGATACATCGGAGTTTATTGGTAAGTTTATTGGTATTTTATCTCCATTTATTTGGGCGTTATTTATAGCATATTTGATTAACCCGCTTGTAGAACTACTAAATAGAAAAGTTTTCAAGGGTTTGTTTAGAATAAAAAGAAAAGGTATTAGTAAGACTTTATCGATTCTTGTTTCTTATGTACTGGTTATAACGATAATTACGACATGTATGTTTTACATTATTCCACAGATAGCTCAGTCATTGGTTCAGTTAGAGCATGTTATTGATTCAGCACAAACAGGATATAATAGTATAATTAAGCAACTTAATAAGTTAAACCATGATTATCCTCAGTGGAATTTAAAAGTGGTAATAGATTTTGTGAAAAATATACCAGAAACTATAGGAAACTATATTGGTGGGATAATACCAACTATTTTACCTAAAATATATGATACTTCATTATCGGTAATTTCCGGGGTGATAAATGCGTTTATAGCAATAATTGTTTCAATTTATATGTTGTTTGATAAGCATAAGCTTATAAATAATGTTAAAAAAACAGTATATGCAGTTTTACCGGAGAAAAAAGCAGATAAATTATTAGTAACTTCTCAAGAATGTAATAAGATATTTGGAAACTTTATAATAGGAAAGGCGATAGATTCAACAATAATCGGTTTTTTATGTTGGATAATAACTACAGCGTTTAATATACCTTATCCACTTGTAATAAGCGTAATTGTTGGTGTTACAAATATGATACCTTATTTTGGGCCTTTTATAGGAGCCGTACCGGGGATATTACTATTAATAATAGTTGATCCATATTATGCTGTAATATTTGCTATAATTATATTTATATTACAACAGTTTGACGGTTTGTACTTAGGACCAAGGATTTTAGGAGAAAGCACAGGTTTAAGACCTATTTGGATAATATTTGCGATAACATTAGGTGGTTGGGTAGCAGGTGTAATAGGAATGTTTTTGGGAGTTCCTGTCACAGCCGTTATTGCATTCTTGCTAGATAGAAGAATTGCTAAGAAGCTAAAAGATAAAAATTTAAGATTTGAAGCAGATAGTGAAACAGACATTATATCAAGAGAAAATTTAATTACTGAAGATGAGCGAATAAGTAGAGAAGAATAGAGCAAAGGCTCTATTCTTTTTTTAATATTAGAAAATTGATATGTTTCTAAAATTCTTGATATTTAACTTTTTTGTAAAAAATTATACAATTAATTTACAAACAAAAAGCTAAAATTAACAAGGCGTCGGAAACGACAGAATGGAGGAAAATTTATGAGAAAGAAATTATTAGCTTTGCTTATGACATCAGTACTTGCTACATCAGCACTTGTAGGCTGTGGTTCTAGCGACGAAGATGAGAAGGCGACAAATGCACCAGAGGAGAAAATCACAGCGACTATTACAGTGTGGGGACCTGCAGAGGATCAATCAGACGAGTATGGAAATTGGCTTCAGACAATGTGTAAAAAATTTAATGAAGAACATACAAACTGGGATTTAACATTTGAGTATGGTGTATGTAGTGAAGGTGACGCAGGTAAAATAGTACCTCAAGATCCATCAGCATCTGGTGATGTTTACATGTTTGCAAACGATCAGCTTCAAACATTGATTAATGCAAATGCAATTGCAAAACTTGGTGGAGAGACAGCTACATATGTAAAAAACACAAATGACGAGATGATTGTAAACTCAGTTACTGTAGATGGAAATATATATGGTATTCCATTTACAACAAATACATGGTATATGTATTACGACAAGAGTGCATTTACAGAAGATGACATTAAGAGCATCGATTCAATGATTGCAAAAGAGAAAATTTCAGTCCCTCTTGGAAATTCATGGTATGTAGCATCATGGTATGCAGCAAATGGATGTACATTATTTGGACCAAATGGAGATGATGCAGATGCAAAAATCGATTTTGCAGGCGACAAAGCAATAGAATCAACAAAATATCTTGTAAACTTAGCAGCAAATAAAAACTTTGTAAACGATGATGGTGGAGCAGGTATGTCAGGACTTAGAGATGGTTCAGTAAAAGCAATTTTCTCAGGTTCATGGGATTATTCAGCAGCAAAACAAGCACTTGGTGACAATCTAGGTATTGCATCACTTCCAACAGCTAACATCGGTGGAGAAGCTAAACAGTTATATTCATTCTGTGGTTCAAAGGCAATTGCAGTTAATCCAAACTGTAAATATCAACAAATAGCAGTAGCACTTGCAAAATTCCTTGCTAGCGAATATGCTCAGCAGACACATTATGAATTAAGAAATATTATTCCATGTAACACAGCATTATTAAAGCAAGACAAGATTAAAAATGATCCATTAGTATCAGCTCAAAATGATACAGTAAATAATACATCAATAATTCAGCCTTTCGCTATATCAGCAATGGGTAATTATTGGACACCAGCAGAGAACTTTGGTAAATCAATCGTAAGTGGTGAAGTAACATTAGAAAATGCAGCAGATAAAACAGCAGCATTTAACGAATCAGTAAATTCGTCATTAGCAGACTAATATCAAATAAAAATATCCACTCCATAATGCAAGCATTATGGAGTGAATTGCCAAAAGGGATATAAGTCAAAATGAATGGAGGAAAGACATGGAGAAGAAAAAGAAGAGAAAAGATTTTAATACTCCTTACACGTTTGGGAAAGCAGTTACCAAGGGTGACATTTTTACAAAACTCTCTTTGGTAATAATGGGAACAGGTAATATGGCAAGGGGCCAGATTACTAAAGGTTTATTGTTCTTTATAACTCAAGCGTTATACATAAATTTTATGGCAGTAACAGGTATTGAATGTATAAAAAACCTTATCTCACTTGGTGGAGTAGATCAAGTAGAGGTATGGAATGAAGCATCAGGAATATATGAATATATAAAAGGAGATAGGACGCTATTATTTTTACTCTATGGTGTAGCTACGATATTTATAACTCTAGGCTTCATATTACTTTGGAGAAGCAGTGTGAAAAGTGCTTATAAAGCAGAGTGCATAAAAAAAGAAGGTAAAAAGCTAAATAATATTATTGAGGACATATCAAGCCTATTTAATGGAAACCTTCATAAAATGCTACTTGCAGCTCCAGTAACCGGAATATTAGTTTTTACAATACTTCCATTAGTATTTATGATTAGTATGGCATTTACTACTTATAGTAAGGTAGATAATCAGCTAAACATATTTGAATGGTCAGGACTTTCAAACTTTGTTAAAGTATTAAGTCTGAATAATGCAATAGGAAAATCGTTCTGGTCGGTACTCGGATGGACACTTATATGGGCAATATTTGCGACCGGATTAAACTATATATTAGGTATGATTTTAGCAATGATAATAAACAGAAAAAGAACAAAACTTAAAGGTCTTTGGAGATTTAATTTCGTATTATCAGTAGCAGTACCACAATTTGTATCACTTTTAGTTATGAGAAGTATGCTCCAACCTACAGGTGCTGTAAATGCTATTTTACAGAATTTAGGGTTAATAGATTCACCACTGCCATTTTGGACAGATGCCACGTGGGCAAGGGTGACAGTTATTGTAATCAATCTTTGGGTGGGTATACCATTTACGCTTTTACAGGTAACAGGTATTTTACAAAATATACCATCAGAGCTTTATGAGGCTGCTAAAGTAGACGGAGCCGGTCCGGTAAGGACATTTACTTCAATAACATTACCATATATGTTCTTTGTTACAACACCATACCTTATAACAACATTTATGGGAAATATAAATAACTTCAATGTTATATACCTGCTATCGGGAGGAAATCCTACCCCGGTGGGTGCCACGGCAGGAAAGACCGATCTTCTGGTAACGTGGCTGTATAAACTAACGGTAGACCATCAATATTACAATTTGGGTGCAGTAATAGGTATTATGACATTTGTTATTTTGGCAACAGTCTCACTTATAACCTATAGACGTACAGGATCATACAAAAACGAGGAGGGATTTCAATAATGGGCGTAAAAACAAAAAAAACTATAAGCGACATTTTTATACATGCATTTTTAGCATTACTATCATTTATTTGGCTTTTTCCTATTTTTTGGATTATTCTTACAAGTTTTCGAGGAGATCCGGGTGCCTATACAGATTATTTTTTTCCAAAGACATATACACTAGGAAATTATACAAAGCTTTTTACAGATAAATCGGTATTTGACTTTCCACAAATGTTTAAAAACACATTGATAATAGCAATATTTTCTTGTATAATATCTACATTCTTTGTGTTAAGTGTAGCATATTGTATGTCAAGATTAAGATTTAGATTAAGAAAACCGTTTATGAATATAGCGATGATTTTAGGTCTGTTTCCAGGATTTATGGCAATGATAGCTACATATTATATTTTAAAAGCATTAGGATTGTCAGAAGGTGGACTTATCAGGGTGGCGTTGGTTTTGGTATATTCAGCCGGAACCGGAACTGGATTTTATATCGCAAAAGGATTCTTTGATACGATTCCGAAGACACTAGATGAAGCAGCATATATCGACGGAGCGACAAAGTGGCAGGTTTTCACCAAGATAACAATGCCTCTAAGTAAGCCAATTATAGTATATACAATACTTACAGCATTTATTGCACCATGGATTGACTTTATATTCGCAAGAGTTATTTGCAGAGCTAATTCAAAGTATTTCACAGTATCAATTGGACTTTGGAATATGTTGGAAAAGGAACATATTGATAAATGGTATACAGCATTTGCAGCAGGAGCTGTATGTATATCCATTCCGATAGCGATAGTTTTCTTATTAATGCAAAGATTTTACAAGGAAGGAATGTCGGGCGCAGTTAAGGGCTAATGGCATACTTCAAGATTTAGCATAAAAGGAGCCATATATGAAAAGAGCAATTGGAATTTTATTAGTTATATGTATGTTGAGCGTTGTATGCAGCTGCAACTTAAAAGATGATAGTGAAGGTAAAACTATTGATGAGTCTCAATTTAAAGAGGCTATGGAAACTG
Organism: Lachnospiraceae bacterium; assembly: GCA_031555415.1. Lineage (GTDB taxonomy): Bacteria > Bacillota > Clostridia > Lachnospirales > Lachnospiraceae > CAG-303. The sequence goes on from JAVBUL010000161.1 coordinate 6,366, forward strand.
CGCAAACAACACCATATGGAAAATATCCAGAGTTAATTACGTATACACTTGGAAAATTAGCAAGCAAAAATAATTCCAATATGCCAGAGGGAGATACTTACGAAAACAATGCATATACAAGATATTTACGTGAGAAGTTAAATATTCAAAATGACAATGTTTTTGAAGAGATAGATTATAATTATGATAGTAGCGTAAATATGGCTATAGCGACGGGGAAAATACCAGATATTATGGTAGTAAGTTCATTAGAAGATGTTGCCCTATTGGCAGAACAAGGACTTATTGAAGATCTAACTGAAGGCTATCAAAATTGCACGAGTGATAGAATAAAAGAAATCTATGCCAGTTATGGTGACAGTCTAATGGATATGGTGACCTTTGATGGTAAGATTATGGCAGTGCCGGAAACTAATATTGCTGAAGGACCAAACCTAATATGGCTAAGAAAAGACTGGATGGATAAATTAGGCCTAAATGCTCCGAAGACAATGCAAGATGTAGAAGAGATTATAAGGCAGTTTATAACTTTGGACCCAGGTGGCAACGGAGAAGGTAATACGATAGGGTTGGTATGTGATACCGGCTTAAGTGGAGAAAGTGGATATAGTAGTGAGTATTTAACGGACCTTATATTTGCTTGCTACAACGCTTTTCCAAAACAATGGATAAAAAATGAAGAGGGTGAGATTGTATATGGTTCTGTTCAATCTGAGGCTAAGGAAGCGTTAGAATATTTAAGAAAACTATATGATGAAAAAATAATTGATAATGGATTTTTGCTTAGAACATCAAACAATATAATAGATTTAGTTACATCAGGAAAATGTGGTTCGTTTTTTGGACCATGGTGGGCGCCAAATAACCCTCTAAATGCAGCGATATCTAATAACGAAGCGGCAGATTGGCAGCCATATCTTATTGCAACAAACGATGATGGAACTACAAGCTATCATACACAGAATCCAGGCTATAAATATGTTGTTGTTAGAAAGGGTTTTGAGCATCCTGAGCTGATATGGAAAATGCTAAGTGTTATTTTCGATGATTTAAGATACGAGAGTGAATCAGAAGAAATAACAAAGTATTTCCAGAATAATGTAGATCCTACAGCTAGACCGGTCTCGATAAATGTAGACTATAATGATGCACTTATCCGTTGCTATGATTCTTTGAAAAAGGCATTAAACGGTGAAAGTGATCCAAAGGATTTATTAATGCTGGAATCGGCATATTATGAATCCTGCAAGAGCTATTTGAGTAATAAAGACTTAGCTACAGTGGATGAGTGGTCGGCATATACATCAAGAATAACAGCTTGTTCATTAATTTCATCAGATAAAGTAAAAGAAGTGGAGTCTCTATTTTTCGGAGTGACTTCAACAATGAGTACTTCATGGTGGAAGTTGAAGGAATTGGAAAATAAGTCTTATCTTAAAATCGTAACAGGTGAAGAACCAATTGAGTACTTTGATACCTTTGTTGAGCGTTGGTATAAACAAGGTGGTCAAAAGATTGTAGAAGAGGTAAAAGAGAAGCTAAATGAATAATAAAAAAATAATTTGTTTACTTATGGCAATGCTCATGTTGTTTGGGGTTAGCGCATGTGATAAGAAAGAAAATGAGCAAGATATGCAGATAAGTGTTTTTGAAAGAGATAGAAGTAAAGAAACAATAATTGATGATAATTATCGTACTTACTATGAAGTTTTCGTTCGTTCGTTCTGCGATAGTGATGGTGATGGAATTGGAGATATAAACGGACTTACTTCTAAACTGGATTATATTGAAGAAATGGGATTTAACGGAATATGGCTTATGCCTATTATGCCGTCTTCAACATATCACAAATACGATATTACAGACTATTATAGTATTGACAAACAATATGGAACATTAGATGATTTTAAAAACTTAATAAAGGAATGTAATGCAAGAAATATAAAGGTAATAATCGATTTAGTATTTAATCATACAGCGACAAAGCATGAATGGTTTACAACAGCGACAGATTATTTAAAGACATTGGCAGCAGATGAAGAGCCAAACTATGAGATTTGTCCATACGCAGAATACTATAATTTTGAGTACACAGCAGATATTCCATCCAATTATTATAAGATATCAGGCACAAAATGGTGCTATGAAGGTGTATTTTGGGACCAGATGCCTGATTTAAACTTAGGCAGTGAGGCAGTTAGAAGGGAAATTGAAGATATTGTCGATTTTTGGCTTGAGTTAGGAGTCGGCGGATTTAGATTAGATGCAGCAAAGGAATATTTTTCTGGAAATGCAGATAAGAATATAGAAGTACTTGATTGGTTTTCAAAATATGTCGCATCAAAGGATGAGAGCTCATATGTAGTAGCAGAGGTATGGGATTCATATGAAACTATTAAAAATTATTATAAAAGTGGTGTTATGAGCATATTTGATTACACTTTCGGAAATAATAATGGACAGATAGTTAAGGCAATTAATTCGTCAGGTAATGGAAAAGCAGGTTCAAACTTAGCTAAAAATTTTGTGACTGTTCAAGAAGGTTATCTTTCAAATAATAAAAATATGATAAATGCACCTTTTTTAAGTAATCACGACACAGGAAGGATTGCCGGCTTTGTAAGCAGTGATGTAAGTAAAGTTAAGCTGGCAGGAGCATTAAATCTAACAATGAGTGGTAGTGCATTTGTGTACTATGGTGAAGAACTTGGGATGAGTGGCTCCGGAAAAGATGAGAATAAACGAGCTGCAATGTATTGGAGTGATGACGCTGATTATAAAGGAACTACAGTTTCTCCACCTAATATGGAGACTGTAACTCATAAATTTGCATCATATGAAACGCAAAAGGACGATCCGAATTCTATCTATAATTATTATAGAAAATTAATTAGCATTAGAAATACATATCCGGAAATCGCAAGAGGTTTAGTTACAGCGATGGAAGGGATTGAAGATGGGGATGTATGCGGAATAGTAAAAGAGTATAGTGATAGTAAGATATGTATAATATATAATCTTACAGATAAGGAAAAAACTGTAAGTATAGCTGATTCATACAATGTTAAGGGTATGGAGGAATTTCTCGGCATAGATGAGAAAACAGCGAGTTTTGAGGAGGGTAAAGTTACAATACCTCCATATGGAATGGTTCTCCTTAAATAACAAGCAAAATAGTAAGCCTGAATCTTGACATTCAGGCTTACTATTTGTATAATAAACCCAAATGCTTATGCTAAAAAAGTCTATTGGACAAACTAGAAGGAAAGAAGGATAAAATAATGGTTAATGAAGTAATTGATTTTTTAAAGTCACAAGATGCTGAAGTAGGAAATGCCATTGAGTTAGAAGCAAATCGTCAGAGAAGAAATCTAGAGCTTATTGCATCAGAAAATGCTGTATCAGAAGCAGTTATGATGGCAATGGGAACAGTTTTAACGAATAAATATGCAGAAGGGTATCCGGGAAAACGTTATTATGGTGGATGTGAAGATGTTGACATCGTAGAAAATATAGCTATAGAACGTGCAAAAGAATTGTTTGGATGTGATTATGCAAATGTTCAGCCTCATTCAGGAGCTCAGGCAAATATGGCAGTATTTTTTGCTATGTTAGAGCCTGGTGATACATTTATGGGAATGAATCTTAACCATGGTGGACATTTAACACATGGAAGTCCTGTAAACATGTCAGGAAGCTATTTTAATGTAGTTCCTTACGGTGTAAATGATGAAGGCTTTATCGATTATGATGAGCTTAGAAAAATCGCATTAGAATCAAAGCCAAAGCTTATCGTAGCAGGTGCAAGTGCTTATGCTCGTACAATAGATTTTAAAAAGTTCCGTGAAGTAGCTGATGAAGTAGGCGCATACCTTATGGTAGATATGGCTCATATTGCAGGTCTTGTGGCAGCAGGTGTTCATCCAAGTCCAATGCCATATGCAGATGTTGTAACTACTACTACACATAAGACACTTAGAGGGCCAAGAGGCGGTTTAATTCTTGCAAATAAAGAGGCAGCAGAAAAGTTTAACTTTAATAAGGCTATATTCCCAGGTATTCAGGGTGGTCCTTTAATGCATGTTATAGCAGGTAAGGCAGTATGTTTTGGAGAAGCATTAAAGCCAGAATTTAAGTTATATCAGCAACAGATAGTAAAAAATGCACAAGCACTTTGCAATGCCTTAAAAGAAAAAGGATTTAAGATATTAACTGATGGTACAGACAACCATCTAATGCTTATAGATTTAAAGGGTATGGAGATTAGTGGAAAAGAATTACAAAATCGTTGTGATGAAGTATACTTAACACTTAACAAAAATACGGTTCCAAACGATCCAAGAAGTCCATTCGTTACATCAGGTGTAAGAATTGGTACTCCTGCGGTGACATCAAGAGGATTGGTAGAAGAAGATATGGAAAAGATAGCAGAACTTTTATGGTTAACAGCAACAGAATTTGAAACAAAAGCTGATTATATCAGAAGTGAAGTTACAAAAATCTGCGATAAATATCCATTATATTAATTGAAAAAATAGAATAAATTCTTAATGAAAAGCCTATACTTTTTTAACATTTTTTGATATTATAATAATATATAATATGTTACTAAAGGAGGCTTTTTCTTTATGGGAAAAACCAAAAAAAAGATTATATTAATAGTTGTATGCTGTGCATTTATATGTGTACTTGCATTAACATTTTTTCTAAATAAAGGCAAGGAAGCTGACTCTATAAGCACAAATCAGACAACAACAAGTGAAAAAGAAGAGGGGAATGTAAATATGGTTATTCCGAGCGGTTCAACAATAGCTATTCATGACCCATCAGTTTTTTATGATCCAATATCAGAAGTTTATTACTCATACGGAAGTCATATGGTAGCAGGGAAATCATATGACTTAGTATCATGGACTTATATAGCAAACTCGAACACAGGGTATAGTGTATCAAATCAACTTTTTAGTAAGTACTATTTAGATGAATTTTCAGAGGTATATTCATGGCTAGGTTCAAATGTGACAGAAGGCATCTGGGCAGTAGATGTTATATATAGTGAAGATGCTGCAGAAGAGGGAAATGATCCATATTTTATGTATGTTACAGTGGTTAATGGCTCCTATAAATCGGCGATTTGCCTAGCTACATCGAGTAGTCCGGAAGGTCCTTTTTCATATCAAGGAATGATTGTATGTTCAGATTTTAGTATTGATGATGTAGCATCAACGAATCTGCTTGAAGTAATGAGTGTAAGTAATACTAACGATTTAAATAGTCAAAATAAATCACTATATTTTAAGCCATTATCATATTCGGGAACATCATCAGAATGGTATAAGGCTAATTTACCGGATGCGATAGATCCGGCGCCTTTTTATGATAGTGAAGGAAACTTATATATGACATATGGTTCGTTTACAACAGCAGGTGGAATTAGAATTCTAAAGTTAAACAGTAAAACAGGGCTTCGTTCGATGTCAAATTATCAATATAAATCAGATGGAAGTCAAGATGAATATTTTGGACGAAAGATTGCAAACAACTATGGAGAAGGTCCATATGTACTAAAGGTTAAAAATATTAAGTCTTCAACAGGATATTATTACTATTTGTTTTATTCACAAGGAAACCTTCGTTCAACAGGTGGCTATAATATGAGAATGTTTCGCTCAGAATACCCTGATAAAGATTATAAAGACATGGCAGGAAATAGCGCTTTATCCACATCGGTAAATAAGGAAGCATTAGGCGTTCGAGTAATGGATAACTTTAAGTTTTCAACTATGAGTAATGCATCTATGTCTAACGGCGGCAACTCAGCGATTGTAACGAGTGATGAAAAAATATTTTTACATTATCACTCAAAAAGTTCAGATGGTACAGAAGGCTTTATTGTGAAATCGAATATGTTGATTGAAAATCAAGATGGATGGCTTGTATCTACACCATATAAGAACAGTGGCGAAGCATATGTAGATATTTCTAAAGAAGAAATTTTTGGTCAATATGAGTTTATATATCATAGATTGGAATTCTATAAAGACCCATCAGACTACAAGCTGAATTATGTAAAAAGTGAATCGATAACGCTTAATGAAGATATGACGATTTCAGGGGCATATCAAGGTACATGGACATATGATAATAACAATATAACATTAATGATTGGTAAAAATAAGTATATTGGAAAAGTGCTTAAGCAGATGACAGAAGGAAATGTGCATACAGAGACGGTTGTATTTGCAGCAGCAGGGGCTGATAATAGAACTGTATGGGGAAGCAAATATGAGAAAGACGATTTGACATGTGTAGAAAATGATATAAATGGAACTGCCATGTTAAAAGAAGTTGAAAAGCAATTTGAAGTTTCGACTTATGGACAATTTGGAAGCATGATAAAGTGGGAAACAAGTGATAGTGACATTCTTACAATAGGCGAATCTGATGGAAAATCAGCAGTTATTTCAGTCGCAGCTATAGAAGAAGATAAAGAGGTTACACTAAAAGCAACATTTTCAAAAGGAAGTGAATCTAGACAAGAAGAGTATAGGATTTTAATAAAGAGTGTAGATGCATTGGGAGCTGTACACAGTATTCTTGACAGTTTAGAAAGCAGACAGGGAGATTATTGCGTTGCTCAATATAGCTTTGATGGTGAGGGCATTGGCTTTAATACAATTGAAAATCATTCAGATGCATATGTTGGGGGAGAAAAAGTACCAGTAATTGCAGAAGGGAATAGGGGAAAAGGGTTGCAGTTTGATGGAAATGGTGTGTTATATCTGCCAACAGGTTTTTATGGGCTCTCAACAGGTATGACAGTTGCAATGAAGATATATATAAATGCAGGATTTGAAGAAGATATGACACTTTTATCAATAGGTAAAGAGGAAAAAGCATTAGAACTGCGTGTAAATAAAGAAGGAAAAATTGGATTGTACTATGGTTCAGGTTCAGCTGTAAGTAGCACAAGAGTAACTCTTGGAGAGTGGAATAGTATTTCTTTTAGATGCAACGAAGATGGAGGTAATATAAGAATAATAATTAATGATTTAAAGGAACAAAAAACATTATCAATAGGCTCTTTGACAAATATATTGAAATCTTCAAAGGTATTTGTAGGCTCATCATTAACAAATGGAGGTGGATTTAAGGGAACTATTGATGACATATATATCATGAACAATCTTATAACAGAATCAAATATGTTTAAGCTTGGTGAATAAGAAAAAGAAAAGTCCCTGAGAAAGTTTCAGGGGCTTTTTGTGAACTATTTGGCATCTTTCTTTAAATATTCTTCATATCTTTTTTGAGAAGCAATCATTTCATCAGTCATTTTTATCTGTGGAGCATCAACTTCGTTAAGTTCTGTTAGGGCATTTTCTAGGTCATCCCAACTAAAAGTATTTTCATTCATACTATATCCTCCATTATTTAGTGTTTCTAAAAAAGTTTACAAGTTTCGCCATGGAATCAACAACCAGTTGGATTTCATCAGAACTCATATCTTTTATAATTGCATTAATCATGTCATGGTGAAAGTCAGCATGATGATTATAAGCTCTTATACCCTTTTCTGATAAAGATATATAAACAACACGTCGATCCTTTTCACCTCGTACACGGGTCACATATCCTTTTTTTACAAGGTTATTTATAGCTATTGTCAAAGTTCCTACAGTAACAGATAGTTCTTTTGCGACCGTAGACATATTTTTGGGAGCTGATATACCGATTGCATCAATAATATGCATATCATTATTAGAAATATCCGTAAACTCACCAGTAATGATGGCCTTTTCTTCAATATTCATAATATCTTTAAATAGATTTACCAATATTTCATTTAGCGTATCGTATGCATTAGACATGTAATCACTCCATAAATTTATTTGTTACTTAGGTCAATAGTAAATTAATTCTATAATACATTATCGTTCTACAAATTGCAAGAAAAAACAAACTAATTTGAATTTTTTACTCGTTCTATCCAATCGTTCATACGATCTTCAATAATACTAAACTGTGATGGTCCAATTTCAAGAAGAAAACGGTGAAATTCCTTTATTTCAAATCCAGAGCCTAAGGCCTCTTCTGCGATTTCCTTTAAATTTAAAATTTCTTTGTATCCAATATAGTATCTAAGGTATACAGCAGGTTCATTTACCATTGTATTATAAACACTATCAATACTTTCCTTGTCATTAATGCCGGCATATGTGCTGAGATAATCAGCAGTATCATCATAGCTCCAGCCCTTATAGTTTATGCCCATATCAACCATGCAATAAAATCCAAAAGATAATCTTTGGTTTAATTCAAACATATTTGCTAGGTCATCATCCATGCCTGCGTATTTATATGAATAGCATGTTTCGATATATTCAGCCCAGCCCTCAGAATATCCATTAAATGATAAAAGCGAGCGAAAGTAATGAGGGTTCAAGCTTGAAAAATAGTTGCATTGATACATATGACCCGGAAAGCCTTCATGTGCTATTGTTGAAAATAAATCCATTTCTTTATACTGTGGTGCATTATTAATATAAATTATATTGCGTTTAGGATTATCTATTGGAGGTATAAGATAAAATGCAGGGTTCATCATGTTTTCAAGGGATTTATGGACATAGTTAAGCGTATATGAGTCATTTACAGCTGCCGGAAAGTCCTCTTTTAATAAATTTGAAAGTGACTGTAGCATTTTATCAGGATCGGTAATAGGGTTTTTATAGTTTTCAAGTTGGTCAAATAAATCTGAATCTTTAATATATAATTTATAAACCTCTGTTTGCGCATCTTCAATGTCAGCCTGTGTCATCTCTATTAATTCATCAACCGTTTTGGATGAACCGGTTTCATGTTTTACAAGTAATTCATAATATTTTGTACCATTTTCATAGTTTATAAGCCCTGTATTTGGATTATCAGAGCCTTTAAGTTTTGTTAAGGTTTCTATTATGAGTTCATATGCTGGAACTAAATAATCATTTACAGCAACTTTATTTGCATCCTTATACTCATCAATTTCGTCAGAAGTTAGGCCAGTAACAGAACCAATGCGTTCATTAAAAATAGTTATAAGGCAAATAGGGTCAGCTTCAATAAATTCATTACACTGATCAATTACATCCTTAATAGCATTATCAGATAAAACATAGCCCTTTTCAGCTCTATAATTTTCAAAGTTGCAGAGTTTAGAAATGTAATCTTTTGATTGTGTAAGTAGTGTTATATAGTCATCTACATCGTCCTTACTATTAAAGGCATATTCTGAGAAAACAATAGGTATTTCTGATTGCATTCCACTCATTGGAGCAAAAACAGACTCTAAAAGGTAGTAAGGCGAAAGCTCAATCTGGTTTTCTAAGTATTCTTTTAAAATGTCATATATTAACTGTTGTTCGTAAGTTAACGCGGTGTAATTAAATGTTGTTAATGTATCAAGTAAGCCACTTAGTTCGCTGGCTGAGTTCTCAAGTTCTTCAATGCTAAATTCTCCCCATGTGGCAGGGAAATCCTCAATACCATAATTTGAAGGGTTTTCAATACTGAAATGAAGATTTATAGTGTTATCAGACATTCTTTCTACAAAGATTTCTTTGATAAAGTCTTCAAATTCACTTTGGGTAGTGATATCGTTTTTTGAGAAAGATCTCCCGTCTGAGTAAATGGAGAAGTTATAGTTAAATTGTTTCTCCGGCTGCACAGAGGCATTGGTAGTTTCATCTTCAGTTGTTATATCTTCAGTTGTTACATCAATGACGTTTCCTATTTTGTCGGTAGAATTTTCTTTAAGATAATTACTACTATTTGAACAGGCACAAAGTAGTAATAGGAGCGCCATGAGTAGGGAAAAAAGCTTTTTGTTAGTTTTCATAATTTTAAACCCTTTCTTTTTAGTTTCTATAAATAGTATATACGTTATTTAATATTCTATCATATAACAAAAAAAATTAATATGTTTTTGATTGACGAAAAACAAGGAATTTGGTAAAATGCCCATACTAATCTATCGCATGGAGATAGAAAGAGGTAATATGAAAAAAATAGTAATAACCATCATTGTGTTTCTTCTGTTTATATTTCCACATTTTTCTAATGTTTATGCAGAAGACACATTGTATTTTGATGGACAGGGTAATTTTGTGTTTGGAACATATAATAAAAAGGCAACTTCTAGCACAAAATATTCTACGATTGGCTGGGTAATAAAAAAATACGATGCTCCCATGAGTTCGGTGGGGCAAGTTTATGCTATTATACCCGCACCACAAGTTTATTATGAGATAGAAGATAAACAAAATCCGGGATATATTTATGTTTATTTTTTTATTCAAAAAGAAGATGTTTTAAAAAGAATAGGTGCAGTATCTTCTTCGTGGAGGAGTCAGTTAGAAAATTATGGGGATGATGTATATTTAGATTCGATTATGACGGTTTTAGAGTCGGGGAGTGCAAAAGGAAGCATAGATAGTGTAGGGAAAATGACAGGAGAAGTATATTGTACATATTCCGGAATTTCAAATGCAAGGGGATGGGCAAAGCCTGAATTGTTAAAGTCATATTATGATATAAAGGTTACATTTCCGGCACTAGTAGAAGAAAAACCTATTGTGTACACTGAAAAAACAAAAACTGAAGAAATTATAAGCAATAGTCCCATTTTCGGTGTTTCGGTATCAAGTAGTGAATTTACTGTATCTGAAGGGATTCCGGCGGGAGAGAATATTTTTGCAACGGGAGTTGCAGATAGTATTTATTATAATGTGGTTATGATTAAACGTAATGGAGTGGTGAGGGTTCCTGTTAAAGTAGAAACAAACTATTTGCTTAAATGGAAAGATTCGTCAGGAACACAAAGAAATGCTACAAAAAAGGTTACGAGATGGTATTATGTTGATAAGAGCTATGATTACTATACAATAAAAGATTATCAAGTGTTTGATTTAAAGTCGGTTGTTTTAAAGAGTGCCTTATTTCCAAGCGGTGTAAGTATATCTATAAATACATCTCATACAGAATCGAAGAAAGAGTATGGAGCCATAGCAAATCATCTAAATGCAAAAGCTATCACAGTAAGTGCAGGTAATATTACCGTGAATGGAACGGGAAAATATAAACCTGATATACCAAATGATAATCAGCAAAGTATTGCAAGTAATGCAGTAGGGAGTATAGCTTCCTATAACGATATATTATATATCAATGGAAAAGCAGTTACAAAAAGTGGATTATCAGGGGATATGCCTAAAAGCACATTTTCAAAAGAAAATATCATTATACCCACAAGTACCTCAAATGGTGAGTACACAGATATAACTGCAAGTTTTAACTATTCAAGTTCGTCGCAAACAAAACAGATTACCAATAAAAATATAAATAAAGTAGTAGTACATACTCCGGTAGTTTGCAATGCAAGTATAACAACATCAAAGGTCGAAAATATGCATGTTCAGCCGAAGGCAAATCAAATTGTTCAAGGTACAACATTTTCTGTAAAATCAGATTCTTATGGTTCTCATCTAAATATAAAAGGATATGGAACAAAAGATTATTCGAAATATGTAGGTTTGTATAAAGCTAGATTTCCTTTTAAAGTAACAGTAGAAAATATAACATACAAAGAAAATACATGGATAGAGATGCCACTTGGAGTAATTTATGCCTATATATCAGAAAGTGTCAAAACAGGCACCTACAAAGTTGAAATAGTTTCTCTGGCAAAGAACAATGGATATTTTACTGGTAATAATTCATGCTTAGGTATACAAGAAAAGTATAATAAGAACACAAACTACTACAGTGCAAGTGACTACGTAGAAGTGGAAGTGATAGGCAAGATATGGGATTTCAAGGTTGATAATCAGAGTGTTAAAAATCTTCCTTATGACATGAGTAGAGCCAATATAGCCAATTTAAGCATTAAAGGTTCCGGGATAGGAGAAAAGGAAAGTGATAGTATTGGCGGAGAAATGAAATTTTACCATATAGATAATAAAGGCAATCGAACAGAAGTAGATGTCTATTCGGCGACAAATAAAGCATTAATAACCGGTGGCAGTGTAGAAAGTTTGTCAAGGCAAGTTGTATGGAAAAATAAAAAGCTAGTATCTGATGGAGTATACGAGTGGAATACATCATATGAATTGGGAGAAAATATTATAGTAGTTCCCAAAGGTTCAAAAGTAACAGATGTAAACAGTGCAATTAAGAATAGTAAAAAAGATGGTTTATTGGTTGCAAATGTGCAAATCCATGGATATAATGTGGAAAAGATGGTCTTATCGTATATTAATGCAACAAATAGTGCAAAAGGATACTGCAATAGGTGGAAAAAGGAAGGATTTACATATCAAAATGTGGAAAAAGGCTCAAGATTCGAAGATGGTGATTGCATGCTTTGGAATACTTTTGATAATATATATGGAGTGTATAGTATCATAGGCACACATTAATGAGTGCCGCACACACTAGAGAGTGCCGCACACACTAATAAAATTTGCAAGAATTGCTCTGCAATTCTTGTCAATGCAAAAAGACTTGACAGATTTTTGAAGTAATATATAATTGGTAATAGCTTAATCTAGCGATTTGGCGTGATATAAAAACTGTATTGTGGCATTTAGAAAGGAATTAAAATAAATGGAAAAGAAACCTTATTATATTACAACAGCGATAGCTTATACATCAGGAAAGCCTCATATTGGAAATTCATATGAGATAGTATTAGCAGATAGTATAGCCAGATTTAAAAGACAACAAGGATATGACGTATTTTTTCAAACAGGAACAGATGAACATGGTCAAAAAATAGAATTAAAAGCAGAAGAAGCAGGAATTACTCCGAAGCAGTTTGTTGATGAAGTGTCAGAAGAGATAAAGAGAATCTGGGATTTAATGAATACATCATATGATAAGTTTATTAGGACAACAGATGAGTACCATGAAAAACAAGTTCAAAAAATCTTTAAAAAGCTGTATGAAAAAGGTGATATATATAAGGGTCATTATGAAGGTATGTATTGTACACCTTGTGAATCATTCTTTACACAATCACAGTTGACAGATGGAAAATGTCCGGATTGTGGACGTGAAGTAAAGCCTGCAAAGGAAGAGGCATATTTCCTTAAATTGTCAAATTACACAGATAGGCTTATAAAGCATATTGAAGATCATCCAGAATTTATTCAACCGGAATCAAGAAAAAATGAGATGATGAACAACTTTATAAAAGCAGGTTTACAAGATTTATGTGTTTCAAGAACATCATTTAAGTGGGGAATACCGGTTGATTTTGATGATAAGCATGTAGTATATGTTTGGGTTGATGCATTATCAAACTATATTACAGGACTTGGTTTCGATGTAGATGGAAACAATGAAGAAAAATATAATAAGTATTGGCCATGCGATTTACACCTTATAGGTAAGGATATCTTAAGATTCCATACTATTTATTGGCCTATTATTCTTATGGCATTAGAAGTTCCGCTACCAAAACAGATATTTGGACATCCTTGGTTATTACAAGGAGATGGAAAGATGAGTAAATCAAAAGGAAATGTGTTATATGCAGATGACCTTGTAGATTTCTTTGGTGTAGATGCGGTGCGTTATTTTGTGCTTCATGAAATGCCGTTTGAAAATGACGGAGTAATTACATGGGAATTACTTGTTGAACGACTTAATTCAGAACTGGCAAATACACTGGGAAATCTTGTAAACAGAACAATATCTATGTCTAATAAATACTTTGATGGAGTTGTAAATAATGCAGATGTTAAGGGAAGTGAAGGTTTTGATGAAGACCTTATAGAAGTAGCAGTTGGTACTTTGAAAAAAGTAGAAGACAGCATGGATAAATTACGTGTGGCAGATGCTATTTCGGAAATATTTACACTTTTCAAAAGATGTAATAAATATATAGATGAAACAATGCCATGGGCATTGGCTAAGGATGAAGCAAATATAGAAAGACTTGAAACGGTTTTATATAATCTTGTTGAAAGTATTTGCATCGGAGCTTGCCTTTTAGAGCCTTTTATGCCGGAAACAAGCAAACGTATACTTGCACAGTTGAATGCGGATACAAGGGAATTTAACGAGCTTGATACTTTTGGAAAATATGTAAGTGGAACAAAGGTTACTCAGACACCGGAGATATTATTTGCAAGATTAGATTTAGCAGAGGTTATGGCAAAAGTGGAAGAACTAACAAAAAATAGTCCAGAGTCTGAAGTTAAATATCCTGAGGTTGAAGCTAAAGAAGAAATATCAATAGATGATTTTGATAAGGTTCAGTTAAGAGTAGGTGAAGTGATTAATTGTGAGCCTGTTCCAAAAGCTAAGAAGCTTCTTGTTTCACAAATAAGGATAGGAAATGAAGTTAGGCAGATTGTATCAGGTATTGCAAATCATTATAAACCAGAAGATATGATAGGTAAAAAGGTTGCAGTGATTACAAACCTTAAGCCGGTTAAACTTTGTGGTATATTATCTGAGGGTATGATACTCGCAGCTAGTGATGATGAAGGAAATCTTTCAGTACTTACGGTAGATAAAGATATTATTGCAGGAAGCGAGATTTGTTAATGAATATTTTTGATACACATGCTCATTACGATGATGATGCCTTTGATGAAGACAGAGAAAAACTGATAGAGTCAATGAAGTCTAATAACATAAGTCTTGTGATGAATGTTGGAGCATCAATAAGGACAACAATGGCAACTGTTGGGCTTACAAAGCAGTATGACTTTATATATGGTGCAGCAGGAGTTCATCCAAGTGAAACTGCTGAACTTGAAGATGAAGAAAACTATGAGCGATTAAAAAAATGCATATTTGAAGATAAGATAAAGGCAGTAGGTGAGATAGGGTTAGATTATCACTGGGAAACGCCGAGTAAAGAAATTCAAAAAAAGCATTTTGAGAGACAGCTTAATATGGCAAGAGAGTATTCAAAGCCTGTTATCATTCATTCCAGAGATGCGGCAGCAGATACGTTTGATATGATGAAGTCTCTTGGAGCAAGAGATTTAGGTGGAATTATTCATTGTTTTTCTTATGGAATAGAGATGGCAAAGCAGTTCTTAGATATGGGATTTTATCTGGGAATAGGTGGAGTGCTTACATTCAAGAACGCAAAAAAGCTTAAAGAGGTGGTAGAATATGCACCTTTGGATAGGCTTGTTATTGAGACAGACAGTCCCTACCTTAGTCCAGAACCATATAGAGGTAAACGAAATTGTTCGTTATATCTTCCATATGTAGTTTCTGAAATGGCAAGACTGAAAAATACAGACGAAGAAAACATTGCAAGAACCACATTTGAAAATGGATTAAAGGTTTATGGAATACAATTGTAGAAAGAAAGGTTATTAACTAAATGGCAACTCTTGGAATACCTAAAAACACTATAGAAATACTGCAAAAATATAACTTTTCTTTTCAAAAAAAGTTTGGACAGAATTTTCTTATAGATACCCATGTACTTGAAAAAATCATAAAAGAAGCAGGAATATCTAAAGAGGATATGGTTCTTGAAGTAGGACCGGGCATTGGGACAATGACACAATATCTTTGTGAAAATGCAAGAAAAGTAGTTGCTGTTGAAATTGACCGAGCATTGATACCTATACTTAGTGATACTCTTTCAGAGTATGACAATGTACAAGTTATAAATGAAGATATACTAAAGTTAGATATAAACAAGCTTGTAAATGAAGAGAATGAAGGAAAACCAATTAAGGTAGTTGCAAACTTACCTTACTATATTACAACTCCAATTATTATGGGTTTGTTTGAAAGTCATGTTCCGATTGAAAGTATAACCATAATGGTTCAAAAAGAAGTGGCAGATCGTATGCAGGTGGGACCGGGCACAAAGGATTATGGAGCGTTATCGCTTGCAGTTCAGTATTATGCAAAGCCACAAATAGTGGCAAATGTTCCTCCGAATTGTTTTATGCCAAGACCAAATGTCTCATCGGCAGTGATAAGACTAACCAGACATAGTGAACCACCGGTAGTGGTTAAGAGTGAAAAATTGATGTTTAAACTAATAAGAGCATCTTTTAATCAGCGAAGAAAAACCTTGCAAAATAGCATAAATAATTCGCCAGAATTAAGCTTGTCAAAGGAAAATGTAGTTAATGCATTAGAAAAAATGAGTTTGTCGCCAACAGTTAGAGGCGAGGCATTGACATTGGAACAGTTTGCAGAACTAGCAAACCTTTTGGGCTGAAAGTAAAGAAATTGGCATATTAAATTAAGTTACCTACATATACTGTACAAATATCGTACAACATATGTAGGTTTTTTAATTGGAAATAAGGGTACCTACGTGGAAAGGTGGAAAATGTATAAGAGAGTAGTATCGTATTTAGATATGTATGAAAATGGCGAGAAATTAAGTGGATGTGGTTTTTTTAGAATGGATATTAAGGATACAGAATGTAAATTGTCAGTCAGCATCAAATTACCGGAAAATATTATTATGCCAATGGCAGATGTTTGTATACTGAAAAGAGAAGATAATAGGTATATGGCTAGGCGATTGGATAAGACAAGTGGTGTAAATGGAGTGGTTTGTTATAGACATGTATGTCCGTCAGACAATGTAATTGATAATATATCTGTAGATGATATGGCAGGTGTATTGGTTTATAATAGCGAGTATAAAAATAGGTTAATGCTTGGAACAATGAATGATGAATCAATAAATGTAGATGAAATAGTAATTGAAGAACCGGAAGAAGAAAATACAGTATATGAGATAGATGAGTCATGTAAAGAAAAGGTATGCGAAACAATACATAAAGAAATGGAAGTTGTGCAACAGGAGAAAATTTTAGTAGAAAGTAAAGAATTGCAAGAAAACGAAGAAATACAAAAGAACCAAGAGTTACACAGGAGCGAAGAAATACAAGCAACTAAAGAACCACAAGAAGTTAGAGAACAAGAAGTGATGCTTACAGATAAACTTGATTCTTGGCAAGAGGCAGTATTTAATAAATTTCCTAAAATTAGAATACCTTTAGAGTATAACATTTGGGAGGCGGTAAGATTAAATCCGTATGATTTAGCGTGGTTTCCAAAGAAATATTGGCATCTTGCAAATAATAAATGCCTTGTAAATGGTTACAGTAATTATAAACATATAATATTTGCAAGATGTGAAATGGATGAAGGTGTTCAGTATATACTTGGCATTCCCGGTTACTACTGTACAAACGATGCTATAAATGCAAAGAAAAATGGTTTTGGACAATATATGCAGAGCAAATGTCCAAGGCGTGAGCGAAATACTAATTTCGGTTATTGGTGTAGTAAAGTAGAGCAATAATCACTTGAGATGGCAGGTAAAATAGCCACATTGCAATGGTTCCAAAGGTATACCAAATCCCAGAGTTAAAAATATTTGTAACACCCACATGAATATCACACAAAACAACAAGAATAAGTGCAATAAAGAGTATTTTATAATTTTGCGACTCATATGATTTCTTGTAGCACAAAATTATATTGGTAACTAAGGTGGATAAATAAGTCATGGCTAAAAAGACCTGAAGGTTTATAGGTGCAATTATGAAGTTAACTAAAAGAGAAAGTATTCCACCTAAAATAGTCATTAGTGCTAAATGGTCAATTGGATAATATTCTAGTGACATTATATGTCTATAGTACTGTAGCTGAACAAATAAGAAAATCAAGATGCCAAGTTCAAAATGCTGTGTGCCAACAAGTAAAAAGTCGGCGATTACAGTAAGGAACATGGCTATTTTGATTGTTGTATTTGAACCTTCGATAATGAAATAGCAAATACAGATGCTTGACCATTTCAAAATAGAGGAAGCAGCAGAATTAATGTTGTTTAAATCAAACACTAAATAGGTTGCATATATTGCCAGTTCAGTAAGTAAAAAAAAGACAAGAAATGATTGTTTTTTTATGTTTTCCATAATGATTTTACGCTCCTATATTGAAAAAAAATTTAATCTTTGTTATTATGTGTATATGGAGTGAATTTATGTGAAAAATAAAAATTAGGAGAATTTGGTAAATGAGGTTTATACGAACAAAGGATTTGGAAAAGGGAATGAGACTTGCAAAACCTGTATATAACAGAAATGGAGTAATGTTATATGATAGGGACACTAAACTTACGAAGATGAGTATTAATAGTATTAAGAAATTTAATTTATTGGGGTTATATATACTAGAGCCAGTTGAGCCACTGCCACCTATGACAGAGGGTGAAATAGAGTTTGAAAGATTTCAAACAATGGGAGTATTTGGTTTAAGAGAAGAACTTCAATTATTGATTGGGGATAAGGAGCCAAGAAATCTTGATGGTACAGTAAAGATTATAATGAATAATTATGGAGAAGATGCAGAAGAGGTGAACTTTACAAAGAGTTTGCGTAGTAGCGAGGATTATATATATAAGCATGCATTGAATGTGGCAGTGTTGTCATCACTGATGGGTTCAAGATTGAAACTATCTGAAAGGATTATAAAAGATACTGTTACAGCTGCGCTTATACATGATATAGGAAAACTTAGTACATTAGAAGAAATGTCCGGAAAAACAACACTTTCAGATGATGACAAGCTCATTATTGAAAGAAGCGAAGAAAAAGGAAATGTTATGTTGCAAAAGAATGAGTTTATATCAGATGATGTAAAGGAACTTTTGTTGTATAAATATAAATTGCAAACCGGAAGAAAAATAGAATTTACTGATGAAGCAAAGTTTCTTGCAGCGAAGATACTTGAAACAGCAGAAATTTATGATGATATAACGGGCATGCAAATAGGGCAAGAACCTAGCTCGGAGGTGGTAGCGGTGAGGTATCTGCTTGAAAATATTGATAAGTATGGCGAAGTGATAGTTGGAGCACTTGTTAGCAGTATAAAGATACTTTACTCGGGTGTGTGTGTGGAACTTAATAATGGTCAAAGTGGACTTGTTATCAGGGAAAATAAAAAAGATGTATTAAGACCGATAGTGTTAAGTTTTAATGATAATAAGATATATAACCTAGAGTCGCAGCCAGAAAAAGTAGGCTTGCAGATTAAGGATATTATGAAAACATTAGATAAAAGAGTAAAAATAGATAGTAATGCAATTATTCAATATATGAAAGAGTATAATTAAACTTCTATCTCGTTAAGTTTGGCATATAAAATATGGTCTTTCCATTCGCCATTTACACAAAGGTGCTTAATGCAAAAGCCTTCCTGATGAAAATCGCATTTTTCAAGTAAGCGTATTGAAGGAACATTGTCCGGAAGGACATATGCGTTTACTTTATGAGGTTTAAAGTGAGAAAAAACTCTATCTAAAGCGGCATGTACAGCCTCTGTTCCAAAGCCTTTATTTTGGTGATTAGGAGCAAACTTATAGCCAATAACAAAAGAACGGTAAGGGTCAAGTATAAAGCAGCCAAAAGAGACAGTTCCAATTATTTCATCTGCAATATCACCATTAAGGTAGTCAGGCTTCTTAAAAATATAATATCTAATAAAGTCCCCACGTCTTGCGGCTTCATACTCGTTTCTTAGAACGCTTTCTTGAAAATCGTAAGTGTAAAACATAGGGACTTTTTTTGCTTCATATTTCTCAAACTCATCCTTGTTATTAACAAGAAAAGAAAGAACATAATTAGTATATGATGGTCCAAGGCATCTTAATACTAAATGTTCTGTTTCAATGGTTTTATATTCTTTTGAGTTTGAATTATCATTGCCTATCATTGCTAATAGTCCCCTTCCTTAATTCTTTAAAGAAACTTTTAAGCATATCGCTGCATTCATTTTCTAGTAAACCTTGCTTTATTTCTACCTGATGATTAAAATCAGGAACCTGAAGTAGGTTCATTATTGAGCCGGCACAGCCAGCTTTGGGATTCATTGCTCCAATATATACTTTTTTAATTCGTGACTGAACAATTGCTCCTGAACACATTTGGCAAGGCTCCAATGTTATATACATTTCACAATCATCAAGTCGCCAGTCGCCTAAAGCTTTAGAAGCTTTTCTTATTGCATTAAGCTCTGCATGAGATAAAGTATTTTTATCAGTTATTCTTCTGTTATATCCACGACCTATTATGCGGTCATTATATACGACTATACAGCCAATAGGAACCTCGCCTATAGCATAAGCTTTCTTTGCCTGCTTAATCGCTTCTTTCATGAAAAGTTCTTCTCTGTTCATATTTCCTCTTTGAAGTTATTTTCTTCAATATACTAAAAAATCCGCACGGACTGCTTTGAATAAACCTCATAAACGTTACTCCTACAGCCAGCTCGGCCCAGGCTGCCTTATGGCACATAAAAGGTTTTACTTAGTGCTGCTTCATTCCTGACCTGACACGATTCGTAAATTTCTATTGCATAAGACCTGAGCGTCAACACCGCTTATAAAAGGCTGCTTTACAAGATAATACCCGAGGC
>JAVBUL010000092.1:0-28383 GCA_031555415.1 Lachnospiraceae bacterium
ATATGTCTGGTAAGTCGATGTTTATTAGAGTTATACTATCTATGTCAGCATTATTTATCAGCTTGATAGTTACAAGAAACATAATTATTAGCTTAGTAGTTATGAATGTAATATGCATAATATGTATTTGTTTTTTGGACTTTTTCGTATTGCAGAAACTAGAAAGGTTTGTTTTTGGAGTAGGGTATGATAATTTGAAAAAAATTATTATATATTGTACGCCATTAGCTGTTAGTACATTTTTAAATACTTTTATTATTAATTCATCAAAATTATCAGTTGATAATATGATGGGAGATGAATATCAGTTATACTATACAGCAGTATTTATGCCGAACTTGGTAATTAATTTATTCAGCGGAATAATATTTAAACCAATGCAGACAACAATGGCGATTAGGTATAATAATGGAGAGAAGCAGTTATTTAGAAAGATTGTATTTAAGATATGCGCTATGATTATGATATTTACAGTTGTGTGCATATGTGGCGCTTATGTATTAGGTATTCCGGTTTTATCATTACTGTATAATGTAGAATTGGCAGAGTATAAAATGGTATTGTTAATATTACTATTTGCAGGTGGACTAAATGCATTAAATATTATATTGTATTATATTATGACTATTATGAGAAAACAAAAATATATGATACCAATATATGCAGTAACATCAATTATGGCATTGTTCATAATGGACCCAATGGTAGGAGCAAAAGGCTTACTAGGAGCAGCACTTGGATATCTTATAATAGTAGTGACATTGGGAGTACTTTTAGTTATAGGTACGCTTTATAAAAAGGAGAATAGCAAAGAAAATGAACGATCAATATGAACCAAAAATACTTAGAAAACTTCAATTAGCACAATGTAAGATATTTGAAGATTTTATAAAAATATGCGAAGATAATAATCTGGATTACTTTATTTTTGCGGGTTGTGCAATAGGTGTTGAAAGGCATGAAGGATTTATTCCATGGGATGATGATATTGATATAGGTATGTTAAGAAAGGCTTATGACAAATTTCTTGAAATAGCAAAAAGAGATTATAGTGATAATTACAGAGTATTAGATATATCTGTTGACGATAAATTTCCTTTTTATAATGCAGAGTTTATAAGAAAGGGTACAAAAAATGTACCGAAGATTTTTAAGGAAGCAAATGTGGAAATGGGAATAGACGTTGCAATATATCCGTTTGACAATGTTTCTGATGACAAATGGAAGAGAAAAAGGCAATTATTTTCTGTTTTTGTATGGCACAAGATAAGGATACTAAGAGATTTTGGAAAACCTGTGTTATTTATATCAGGTTGGAAGAGAAGTGTGGTTTCAATTAGTTGCAAGATTATTCATAAATTGTTGAAATGGTTGCATATATCAAGAAAATTTATAAATAAGCATTATATGAAAAGTGCGACAAAGTATAATAAGAAAGAAACAGAATGGGTGTCATGTTTCTTTGGAACAACTCCTATGGAAAATTCAATGAAGTATGATGAGATTTTTCCATTAAAAAAGAAAAAGTTTGAATACTTAATGATTAATACGCCAAATAAAAACCATGATTGCTTAACAAGAAAGTTTGGAGATTATATGGTTATTCCACCGGTGGAAAAGCAAAAGAATCATGTTCCATATATATTAGAATTTGGAGAATTTGAAAATATTCAAGTGGATAATGAGTAAAAATGTGTATATCTTACTATACTAAATAATAAAGGAGACTAACTACTATGATAAAGCATACATTTGCTATCTGTGCTTATAAGGAAAGTATATATTTAGAAGAATGTATAAAATCATTAATTAATCAAAAAAGAAAGTCAAATATTATTTTGTGCACATCAACTCCGAATGAGTATATTAATAGAATTGCTAAAAAGTATGAGATTCCGTTATTTGTTAATAATGGAGAGAGTGGAATAACACAAGATTGGAATTTTGCCTATAATAAAGCAAATACAGAATATATAACAATAGCCCATCAGGATGACATATATGATTGCAATTATAGTGATTATGCAGTGAGCTTATTAGAGAAAGAAAAGAAACCATTAATTTTTTTTACAGACTACTATGAGGTAAGGAATGGACAAGTAGTAAAGAAAAATAAGTTGTTAAAAATAAAAAGACTTATGTTATTGCCTTTGAAATTTAGACCTTGGTGGAAAAGTAGATTTATAAGAAGAAGAATATTATCTCTTGGCTCACCAATATGTTGTCCATCTGTAACGTTTGCAAAAAACAATTTAATGAAATTGGTTTTTAATAATCACTTTAGGACAAACGAAGATTGGGAAGCATGGGAAAAGATTTCAAAAATCAAAGGAAGTTTTGTATACTGTAGTAAACCCCTTACAATGCATCGTATTCATGAAGAATCAGAAACATCAGCAGCGATTGCAGAGAATGGTAGATCTGATGAAGATTACGAGATGTACAGAAAATTCTGGCCTAAATGTATCGCTAAAATTTTGGTGAAATTTTATGGAACTAGTGAAAAATCAAATCAGTTATAGAGGAGAACAGGATGAAAAAATTAGTTATAATTCCAGCATATAATGAATCAGAAAGCATTGTTTCAACAATAGAAGATATAAAGAAAAATGCAGAAGGTTTTGATTATATTATTATAAACGATCGTTCTACAGATGATACATATAAAATATGTTTGGAAAATAATTTTAATGTTTTAAATTTGACATTGAATCTAGGAATAGGCGGAGCAGTTCAAACAGGTTATTGGTATGCACTGGAGAATGACTATGATATAGCAGTGCAGTTTGATGGTGATGGACAACATGATGCGAGTTATTTAAACTTTATGGCAAATCATTTAGAAAAAGAACAATGCAACATGGTAATTGGTTCAAGATTTATATCAAAAGAAGGCTTTCAGTCATCATCAACAAGACGAATCGGAATAAAATATTTTTCAGTACTAATAAAAATATTAACAGGGAAGAGAATTACGGATCCTACATCAGGGTTTAGAATGTGCGACAAAAAAATAATAGGTTTATTCGCTAATTAATATCCAAAATATTATCCAGAACCAGAAACGACAGTTAAGGTATTGTGTAGGAAGATGAAGATAGAAGAAGTACCAGTGATAATGAAAGCAAGAACGGGAGGAGTTTCCTCGATATCACCTAAGAAGTCAATATATTATATGCTAAAGGTTTCTCTGGCAATTATTATGGAGAAGATAAGGAGGCATAAATAAATGAATATAAAAATACAAATTATAATAGCGGTTGTTGTCTTAATAGGTTTATTTTATATAATAAATCTGGTTAGAAAAAATAGGTTAGAGTTAAAGTATGCATTATCATGGATGGTTGTTGCAGTTATGGTACTTATTCTTGATTGCTTTTCAGGTCTAATGGAAAAACTTTCACATGTATTAGGGATTTATTCGCCCGTTAATATGATGTTCTTTTTGGGATTTTTATTCTCATTAGTCATTATTTTGATATTAACAGTTGCCGCTTCAATAGCAGCAGGAAGCGTTAAAAGACTAAATCAAAAAGTAGCATTATTAGAGAAAAGAATAAGCGACTTAGATGAAAAGGTAGGTAGATAGATGAAGACATTATTTGTAACGGGATCAAATGGTCAATTAGGAAGAGCAATAAATAGAAAATATGAAAATAACTCAGAAATAAAAATGGTTAATACAGACATAGCAGAACTAGATATCACAAATGTAGATGATGTAATAAAGATGATTAAGGAAGTTAAGCCATATGCAATTATTAATTGTGCTGCTCATACAGGAGTTGATGCATGTGAAACTGATATTGATAATGCATATAAAATAAATGCTATTGGACCAAGGAATTTAAGTATAGCAGCAGAAAAAGTTGGCGCAAAGATGATTCATATTTCAACGGATTATGTTTTTAGTGGAGATGCGACTAAGCCATATGTTGAGTTTGACGAACCAAATCCACAGGGGATATATGGAAGAACCAAGTTGGAAGGTGAAAAATTTGTTAAAGAATTTTCTAAAAAACATATTATAATTAGAACAGCATGGTTGTACGGAGATGGAAAAAATTTTGTAAAGACTATGCTTAGATTAGCAGAAAATAATAATACCGTAAGAGTAGTAGGTGATCAAATTGGTTCTCCTACAAGCACAGCAGTATTAGCAGATATAATAGACAATTTGATATGGACAGATAATTATGGAACATATCATGGAACCTGTGAAGGATATTGTAGCTGGGCAGATTTTGCAAAAGAGATTTTTAGATTATCAGAAAAAGATACAAAGGTAGATTGTATAACTACAGATGAATATCCAACACCTGCCAAGAGACCAGCATATTCAGTATTAGAAAATTATATGTTAAGAATTAACACGGGTTATGTGGTGGCGGATTGGAAGGAAGCTATAAAGGAGTATATAAATGAATCTGCTTTTTAAAGTGAAGAGTAATAAAAAAAATATTATTGTTATCATTACTTTATTATTTTTCTTTATTATCATAGGAATAGTATCATATTATTCATTGTTTAATAAAAAGTATGAAGAGGATATATTTAGTTGTGGTGAAGAACTGGCTTTTCTTGAAGCGTTTAAAGATAATGATGTAATTGAACAAGAGTTACGAATCAATAAAAAAAGTATTTCATCAATATCAGTGCAATTTGCAACTTTTGCAAAGGCAGATAATAAAGGGAATTTGTTTTTTGAATTAATTAATAATGATAATGAAGAAGTATTATATAGTTCGGATTTAGATATAAGTTTAATTGGTGACAATTCATTTGTAGATTTTATTTTTGGTTCGCCTATTTCTATTGAAAAAGATGCAAAATATATGTATAGAATAACAATTACTAACTTGTTAGAAGATGCAAAACTTACGTGTTTATTGTCGGATAGGGATAATTATAGTGATGTTGATTTATATGTAAATAATAAAATAAGCGATTATGATATAAGAACAAAAGTCTCAAGTGAGGACTTAGATAATACATTTTATGCTTATTTTATTACAATTATTATATTTTTTATTATGTCTGTACTAGTGTATTTTCTTATTTTTGTTAGAAAGTCAAAGATAGAGAATATTTATTTATTAATGGCAATATTTTTAGGATTAGTTTATATGTTTTATATTATTCCAAGAGTAGCACCAGATGAGAGTAGCCATATCTCTACATCATATTATGTTTCGAATTGTATGATGGGTACTGAAACTGTGGATAGTGAAGGATTTGTTTATATGAGAAATATAGATAAGTTCGGCGGAAGCGTAAGGTTTCCGACAAAAACTAATCTCAATAAAATGATAGATTCTATAACATATAAATGCAATAGCACTGATACTAATATTGCAGAAACAAAACAAAAACCACTAAATGTAAATCTTTTCCCTTATATATTTTCTTCATTAGGGATAACCATTGGAAGAATATTAGAATTAAATTGGGTATGGACATTTGGATTAGGAAGAATAATTAATTTACTTATTTTTGCGTTTGGAGTTAGATATGCAATTAAAATAATTCCAGAGTTTAAATCCGTAGTTTTTCTTATAGGTATGTGGCCTATGGTTATTCAACAAAGTGCTTCATATTCATATGATACTTTTGTGATATTAGGAGCTATAATTTTTACGGCAATTATAATAAAATTACTTTATGTAAATGAAAAAATCAAGGTTATAGATGCGATACTATTTGTGCTTAGCATGTACATTTTAATAATTATGAAATTTGGTGCATATATACCTATAATAATACTTAGTTTTTGGTGTTTATATAGGATGTATAAAAATAAAAATTCAAACTTAAAAAGCCTTATATTTATAATATTGACTACAATTATATTTGTTATATTATCATATATTATCAGTAGTAATGTTATAGCACAAAGTACAGCAACTACAGCAACTACAGATTCAGAAAACATTCATTACACATTATCATATATTCTAACACATAAAGGAAAAGTAATTGGAATGATTGGTAACACACTATTTGGTAAAATTGATTTTTACTTATTTTCAATGGTGGGTTCAGGATTAGGGTGGTTGGATATTGAAATATCGAAAATTATAATAATTATGTTTTTGGTATTAGTTATACTTGCGTCGATAAAGCGGAAAGACGATAAAATATTTATTTTAAAAAAAGATAAATATATGATTGGATCAATGTGCTTATTAAGTGCTATATTTGTTGTTGGTGGTATGTTGCTGTCATGGACAACAATATATGATATAGCCATTGAGGGAGTACAAGGAAGGTACTTTATACCAATTATATTTTTTGTAATTATTTTATTGAGAAATAACATAATAGAGATAAAGAGAAACATAGATAGAGAATTAATATATTTCTCTTTATTATTGCAACCTTTTGTAGTATACTCAATTTGTAATTATTTAGTTAGATAATTTGGAGGATAAAATGATGAGAACATATTTAGTAACAGGAGGAGCCGGATTTATAGGTTCAAATTATATTCATTATATGTTTAAGAAATATGATAATGAAATAAGAATTATTAATGTAGACAAGTTAACATATGCAGGAAATCTTGAAAACTTAAAGAGTTTAGAAGGTAGAGATAATTATTCTTTTGTAAAGGCTGATATTTGTGATAAAGATGCGATTATGAAAATTTTTGAAGCAAATGACATAGATAGAGTAGTTCATTTTGCAGCAGAAAGTCATGTTGACAGAAGTATAAAAAATCCAGAAGTTTTTGTTCAGACAAATGTTTTGGGCACAGCGGTAATGCTTAATTGTGCTAAGGCATCATGGGAATTACCGGATGGAACATTTAAGGAAGGTAAAAAATTTCTTCATGTATCGACTGACGAAGTATATGGTTCATTACCTGACGACCCTAATGCATATTTTTATGAGACAACACCATATGATCCACATAGCCCATATTCAGCAAGTAAGGCATCTTCAGACTTTTTAGTAAAGGCATATATGGATACTTATAAATTTCCAGCAAATATAACAAATTGTAGTAATAATTATGGTCCATATCAGTTTCCAGAGAAGCTTATTCCACTTATTATCAATAACGCCTTGCAAGGTAAAAAATTACCTGTATATGGGGATGGAAAGAATGTAAGAGATTGGTTATATGTTGAAGATCATGCAAAAGCTATAGATATGGTTCAAGAAGAAGGAAAACTTTTTGAAACATATAATATTGGTGGTCATAATGAAAAGCAAAATATTGAAATTATAGATATTATTCTTGAGACATTACAAGAGATGCTTCCAGAAGGTGATGTGAGAAAAGCATACATTAATCAGGAATTGATAACATATGTAGAAGATAGAAAAGGACATGACAGAAGATATGCTATAGCACCTGATAAAATAAAAGCTGAGATAGGCTGGTATCCTGAAACAATGTTTAAAGAAGGAATTAGAAAAACAATAGCATGGTTCTTTGAAAATGAAGAGTGGATGGAAAATGTAACAAGTGGTGATTATCAAAAATATTACAGTGACATGTATAAATAGGGTCTTATACATTTTATCAAAGAAAGGCGGCACAATATGTGTTGCCTTTCTTTAAAGAAATTGATATATATATTAATTTTCTGGGTAAGTATGGACTTTTTGGAAGTAAATGTGATATAATAAAGCGCTTATGTGAATTTTGAAAACTTATAATACATTATAGAATTAGTAGGAGGATTATATTACTATGAAGGGAATTATTTTAGCAGGCGGTTCAGGAACAAGATTATATCCATTAACAAAGGCAGTATCAAAGCAGATAATGCCAGTGTATGATAAACCAATGATTTATTATCCGTTATCAACACTTATGTTAGCGGGAATTAGAGAAGTACTTATTATATCAACACCAAGAGATTTGCCGGTGTTTGAGGAACTCTTAGGCAGTGGAGAACAATTAGGTATGAGATTTGAATATGCAATTCAAGAAGAGCCGAGAGGACTTGCAGATGCATTTATTATAGGTGAAAGATTTATAGGAAAAGATAATGTTGCACTTGTTTTAGGTGACAATATTTTTTATGGACAGAGCTTTTCAAAGGTATTGAAAAATGCAGCTGAAAGAGAAAGTGGAGCAACAATATTTGGTTACTATGTAAAAGATCCTAGAGAATACGGTGTAGTAGAATTTGACGAAAATGGAAAGGCACTTTCTATTGAAGAAAAACCAGAAAATCCAAAGTCAAATTATGCAGTACCAGGATTATATTTTTATGATAATGATGTTGTTGAAATAGCAAAGAATGTAAAACCATCAGCACGTGGAGAAATAGAGATAACAGCGGTGAATAATGAATATTTAAATAGAGGAACTTTACATGTAGAAACTCTTGGAAGAGGATTTGCATGGTTAGATACAGGAAACCATGATATGTTACTGGCAGCGGCAGATTTTGTTGCAGCATTCCAAAAGAGACAAGGATTATATATATCTTGTATAGAGGAGATAGCATATAAAAGAGGATTTATTAATAAAGAGCAATTATTAAAATTAGCAGAGCCAATGATGAAGACAGAATACGGACAGTATATGGCAGATGTGGCAAACGGACTATAATAATATTATACAAATAAATATATTGATTTATAAGTCTAGAAAGGAAGAATAATGGGAAAGATTACAGTTGAAACATGTCATATAGAAGGATTAAGAGTTATTACACCAGAAGTACGTGGTGATGAGAGAGGTTATTTTATGGAGTCTTATAATTATAATGATTATAAGGCGGTAGGAATAGATATGGAATTCGTGCAAGATAATCAATCAAGTTCAAAAAAAGGAGTCCTTAGAGGTCTGCATTTCCAAATTAATTTTCCACAGGACAAGCTTGTACGTGTAGTAAGTGGAGAAGTGTTTGATGTCGCAGTGGATTTAAGACCAGGCTCAGAAACTTATGGACAGTGGTATGGGGTGGTATTATCGGCAGAAAACAAAAAGCAATTTTTTGTACCAAAGAATTTTGCACATGGATTTATTGTTTTATCAGATTATGCAGAGTTTGCATATAAGTGTACGGATTTTTACCATCCAAATGATGAAGGCGGACTTAAATGGGATGATCCTGAAATAGGTATAGAGTGGCCAATGCCAGAAGGTATGAGCAAAGACGAATTAACAATCTCAGAAAAGGATAAGAACTGGGGCGGAATAAAAAATATATAAGTAAGGTAAATTAGTATGAATTTATTAAAAGAAATAATAAATAATCGTTCACTACTATTAAAATTAGCAAAAAACGATTTTAAAACTAAATATGCAGGCTCAACCTTTGGGATTTTCTGGGCGTTTGTACAACCTGTTGTTACAGTAGCAATATATGTTTTTGTATTTCAGGTAGGATTTAGAGCAGGGGGAACAGAAAATGGATATCATTTTGTATTATATTTAATAGCTGGAATTGTACCATGGTTCTTTTTTGCAGAAGCGCTACAAAATGCAACAAATTCTCTACTGGAGTATAGTTATTTAGTGAAAAAGGTAGTTTTTAATATTAGTATATTGCCGTTATTAAAAGTAATATCATCACTTTTTGTACATCTCTTTTTTATAGTGTTAAGTCTATTAATATTTGTTATTAATGGAAAAATGCCAGGAGTACAATTTATTCAAATTATCTATTATATGTTTTGCTCTATAATATTAGTAAGTGCAATTTCATATTTTACTTGTGCGATTACCCCTTTCTTTAAGGATTTTTCGCAAATAATTAATATTATTACACAGATAGGAATGTGGATGACACCTATTATGTGGAAAGAAACAATGCTATCAGAATCATATAGATGGATTTTAAAATTGAATCCTGTATATTATATTGTTCAAGGTTATAGAGACTCTTTTATGAATGGTCCATGGTTTTTTGAGCATATAAAATTAACTATTTACTTTTGGATATTTGTATTTATTATTTTATTGATAGCAACTAAAGTGTTTAAAAAGTTAAGAGTACATTTCTCGGATGTATTATAGGAGCAGTTAAATGGAAGAAAAGGTAATTATTGTAAACAGCATAAAAAAAATGTATAAACTTTATGATAAACCTATAAATAGGTTAAAAGAGTCTCTATCTATATCTCATAAAAAGTATCATATAGAACATTTTGCACTAGAAAAAATAGATTTTTCAATAAATAAAGGTGAATGTTTAGGAATAATAGGAACAAACGGTTCAGGAAAGTCAACTTTATTAAAGATTATAACAGGTGTATTAAATCCAACTCAAGGAAATGTAGAGGTAAAAGGAAAAATAAGTGCATTATTAGAACTTGGTGCAGGATTTAATATGGAATATACGGGAATAGAGAATATTTACCTTAACGGAACAATGATGGGATTTAGTGAAAAGGAAATGGATGGTAAGATAAAAGATATTATAGAGTTTGCTGAAATTGGAGATTTTATAAATCAGCCTGTGAAAACATATTCAAGTGGTATGTTTGCAAGATTAGCATTTGCAGTTGCTATAAATGTTGAACCAGATATACTAATTGTTGATGAAGCTCTAAGCGTAGGAGATATATTCTTCCAAGCAAAATGCTATAAAAAATTTAATGAGTTTAAAGAAGCAGGAAAAACAATTGTTTTTGTTTCGCATGATTTAAGTAGTGTGCTTAAATATTGTGATAGAAGTTTACTTATTCATAAAGGGAAACAAATAAAGGTAGGAAAAACTTCAGAAGTAGTTGATATATATAAAAAAATACTTGTAAACCAATATGATGAAGTAGATGAAGATAATAAAGAATCAGAAGAAGAAAATCTAAAAGAAATCAAATTAGAAAAGAAAAATGAGTTAGAATTAACATCATGGAAAGAAAAGTTAATTATTAATCCAAATTTCAGTGATTATGGAAGTAAGGAAGCAGAAATAATTGATTTTGCTATTGTAGATAAAAATGCAGAACTTACAAATACGATATATAAGAATGATGAGTTTTCGATTAGAATGAAGGTTAGGTTCAATCAAGATATTACAAACCCTATCTGTGCAATTACCATAAAGGATTTAAAAGGTGTTGATATAACCGGTACTAATACTATGTTAGAGGAAAACAATATTGCATTAGGGAAAAAAGGTGAAGAGATAACAGTTGAGTTTAAGCAAATTATGAGACTTCAAGGGGGACAGTATTTACTGTCATTAGGGTTAACTGGATATGAAATAGATAAATTTGTAGTATATAATAGACTTTATGATATATGTAATATTGAGGTTTTAGCAACTAAAAACACTATTGGATTTTTTGATATGAATACAAGTGTGAATTATTTATAAGGTGGTTAGTATGATAGAGAAAATAGGCAAAGTAGAACTTAATCTTGAATATTATTGTGGTAAAGATTTGTATTCAGATGGAGATATAGAAGATGTTTTATTAAATATTGTTTCTTCATTTGGAGAGGACAAGTTTGATGATATTATTTCAGAATATTCTTCATGGCCAATATTGTATCATTTATCAGCAATTAGACAAAACATAATTTCATGGTATCCAATAACAAAGGAAGATTCTGTTTTAGAAATTGGAGCAGGATGTGGAGCTATAACAGGTGCGTTATCAAAGCTAGCAAAAGAAGTAGTTGCAGTTGAGTTATCAAAGAAGCGTAGTACTATTAATGCAAATAGAAATCAAGATAAAAGTAACATAGAGATTATGGTAGGTAATTTCAATGATATACAGAAAAATATTGATAAGAAGTTTAATTATATTACCTTGATAGGGGTGTTTGAATATGCTGAAAGTTATATTGAAGAAGAAAATCCATATATAGTTTTTTTGAACAAAATAAATGAGTTATTAAATGATAATGGAAAAATACTATTAGCGATTGAAAATAGATTTGGACTAAAATATTTTGCAGGATGCAAAGAAGATCATGTAGATTTATTTTATGAAGGAATAGAAGGATATCATAAAACAAAAGGAGTAAGAACTTTTAATAAATTTGAGATTAGTGAATTGCTGAAGAAAGCAGGATTTAATGATGTAAAGTTTTATTATCCATATCCAGATTATAAACTACCAACAACGATATATTCAGATGAATATTTACCTAAAGTAGGAGAGCTAAATAATAATTTAAGGAATTTTGATTCAAATAGATATGTTATGTTTGATGAAACAAAGGCATTTGATGGAATTATACAATCACAAATGTTTCCAGAGTTTTCAAATTCATTTTTAATCGAGATACCTAAGAAAGAGAGATAATATATGGAAAATGTCTTATATGCTAAGTTTTCTAGCGAAAGAAAAAAAGAATTTCAGATTTTAACTAAAATAGTGTTAGAAAAAGAGCAAAAGCATTTATACAAATTTGCATTAAATGAGAAAGCAAGAAGTCATATTAATAACATTATTATAAATAAAGAGAAAATAAAAAAAATTGAAGATAATAATATTAAGGTAGTGAATGCAACTAAAATATGTGATGATCAAATAGAACTAGAATATATAGATGGAAAAACACTTGATAATATTATAGTTGAAAAATTATGTAATAATGAAGATTCGGATACTTTAGATATAATAATGCATTTCATTAATATGATTAAACCTGAAAAGAGATTTGTAGTTTCGGATGAATTTAAAAATGTATTTGGAGAAATAAATATTACTGAATTCAATTTTTTATGTGATGATATTTCAAATGTTGACTTATTATTTGGAAATGTTATTATAAAAGATGATATTTACTATATATCAGATTATGAATGGGTATTTGATTTCCAAGTTCCTTTTGAATATATAATATTTAGATCTCTAGAACTTAATACGGAAATATCTATTTGGGGTACAAAAGTAAAAAACGAAGTATTTTCTCGATTAGGAATTGATGAAAGTATGCGGATAATGTTTTATAATATGGAAAAAAACTTTCAAAACTATGTTTCAGGAAATAAAATTCTTGATATATATTTTGATAAAAAAGAAAGTTACGCAGTTCCTATAAATGGAATAGAGATAGCTAAGTATATACATACGATTGAAACTTTTGCTAACTCCGTTAAGCGTGAAAATAGAATGAATATATATAATGGCATAAATGATATAATTGATTTGAGGTTTGAAATTGATAGGTCAATAGAAAAATTAATATTGCTAATCAAAAATGGTCCTTGTATTTGCAAAATAGAAAAATGTTTGGGCAAAAGAAAAAATGAGTTTTTTAGCGTTGAAATCGAAAGTAATTCTGATTTTTCTGTAAATGATAATTATTACTTTGGTAACTTAGGGCCAGAACTGTGTTTGAATAATAATAATTTTGATTTTATAGAGATACAGATACGAGTTTATTATCATAACACAGGGGTGATTAGTCAATATATTGAAAAAATAAAAGAAAGTAACAAGTTAAACAATGACTTAAATGTAAAAAATAATATTATTGATGATTATGAAAGAAGAATATCTGATTACGAAAAAATGATAGCTGATATCAGGAGAAAACGTTGGTTTGGAATATATCATAGATTATCAGATGTAAAAAATAAATTGTTTAAAAACTGAGAGGAAAGTTTTCATGGATGTAACCATTGTTATTCCCACAAAAAATGCAGGAGATTTACTTAAGAATGTACTAAAAAGTATTTTTAGTCAAAAAACTAAATATGAGTATGAGGTTATATGTGTGGATTCAGGTTCTAAGGATAATACTATAGATATAGTTAAGCAGTATAGTTGCACATTATATGAGATAGAGCCTATAGAGTTTGGACATGGAAGAACTCGTAACTATGGAGCATCTAAAGGTTCTGGTGAGTATATAATATTTATCACTCAAGATGCAGTACCGGCGTCAGACAAATGGTTGGATAATTTTATAGATGCAATGAAGCTTGATGAGGATATTGTTGGGGGATTTGGTATTCATTATCCATACCCAGACTGTAATTTAATGGATAAGAGAGATTTAAAACTTCATTTTCAAGGATTTGGAGAAGATAATACAATATATTATTTAGAAGATAAAGAACGCTATGATAGAGAAGAGGGTTACAGACATTTATTAGCATTCTTTTCAGATAATAATTCATGTTTAAAGAGAAAAGTATGGGAAAAATATCCTTATGATGATGTGGATTTTGCAGAAGATCAAATATGGGCAAGAAAAATGATTGAATTAGGTTATAAAAAAGTATATTGTCCATTTGCTCCAGTATATCACTCACATAATTATAAGCTATTATCATATGTGGGAAGATATTTTGATGAATATAGAAGTCTATATAAATTACATGGTTATCGTATAGTTAATAAATGGTATAAGATTGTTCCTAATATTCTAAGACACATAAAAAGTGATTATAAGTATATTTTTTCTATTGATGAAAGTATAAGATATAAATTAAAGTGGATGAACCATTCTTTTTGGAGAAACCATGCCAGATATTATTTTGGATATCTTGGAGGCAGATATAATGAGTATTCAAATTTTATTAAAAAATTTCTTGACAGATTTGTGTCACAACAAAGTAAGCAGAGGAGAAAGTAAATGGGTAAAATATTTACATTAGTAAAAAAGACATATAGGTGTTTACGCAATAAAGGAATAAGTGGTTTGATTCAAAAATTAGATAGTGTTGATCCTAAAATAGACGTTTTGGGGTTTTATGACTATATAATAGATACAACAAGTATAGATTTTAATGAAAAGGAATATATTGAAAATAAAGATAAAGCAGTTTTTATAAATTGGGTTATTCCAGAAATGGGAATAGGTTCAGGAGGACATATTAACATTTTTAGGTTTATAAATCATCTTCAAAATATGGGTATTAAGAATAGAATTTATATTCATAGAGGAAATAGTTGGAATACGAATGAAAGTTTAAGATTATTTTTAGAAGAAAATTATGAAATACATAATAAGGAGATAGAGGTGTTTACAGATGTAAGTTATATGACATTTGCTCAAGCAACTATTGCGACATCTTGGAATACAGCATATTATGTAAGAAATTTTAATAATACAATATCAAAATTCTATTTTGTTCAAGATTTTGAACCTTACTTTTTTGCAGTGGGTTCAGAATATATATTTGCTGAAAATACCTATAAATTTGGTTTTAGAGGATTAACTGCAGGTGATTGGTTAAAGGAAAAATTAAATAAAGAATACGGAATGGAAACAACAAGCTTTAGTTTTTCATATGATAGGGATATTTATTTCTTAAAAGAAAAAAGAGATAATAAAAAAAGGCTGTTTTTTTATGCAAGACCTGTAACCGCAAGAAGAGCATTTGAGTTAGGTCTTTTAGCATTAAATGAAATTGCAAAGAAAATTCCAGATGTAGAGGTGGTTTTTGCAGGATGGGATGTAAGTAATTATGAAATACCATTTAATCATTTAAATGCAGGAAGTGTTAAGTTAGATGAGTTATCAGATTTATATGCTCAATGCGATATGTGCTTAGTATTATCGAATACAAACCTTTCATTACTGCCTCTTGAAGTAATGGCATCAAATTCAGTTGCAGTTTGTACTAAAGGTCAGAATAGTGAATGGTTAGTAAGTGAAAAGAATTCAGTACTTGTTGATTTTGAACCGAATACAATAGCAGATACAATAGTATATTATTTTAATAATCCAGATAAGCTAGAGGAAATAAGAAACAAGGGGATAGAATTTGCAAATAGTACTTCATGGGAATTGGAAGCTAAAAAAGTGTATGATGCAATTTTGAAAGGAATTAAAGAAGATGAAGAGAAACATCCTGATATTAGGCGGTAATGGCTTTATAGGAACAAACCTGTGCAATAAATTGGTTGAAGAAGGAAATGAAGTATTTAGTTTTGATTTATGTGAACCGATTAATTTGAATGAGAATGTTAACTATATATGTGGTGATTTTTTTGATTTTGATGTATTAAAAGAAGTAACTAAAGATAAAGATATTATTTTCCATGCTATTAGCACAATCAACCCAGGGAATTCTAATTCACAATATATGAGAGGATATACAAAAGATTTTATACAAACAATAAAGTTATGTGAGATAGCATGTGAACAAGAATCTAAATTAATATTTTTATCCTCTGGGGGAACAGTATACGGAGATCAAATAATACAACCTATAGATGAAGAGGTATATCCAAAACCAATCAATCATTATGGTAATATAAAACTTTGTATAGAAAATACGATAAAGACATTTAATATTCAAAATAATACAAAATTTATTATAGCTAGAATATCAAATCCATATGGTCCAGGGCAAGATTATAATAAAGGAGTAGGATTTATAGATGCAGCTATAAAAAGGACCATAAATAATGAAATTATTGAAGTTTGGGGAGATGGAACAATTGAGAGAGATTACATATATATCGATAATGTATGTGATATGTTAGTTAAATTGATGAGTTATGATGGGAAAGAAGAAATATTTAACTTAAGCTCAAATAGAGGAGTTTCAATAAATCAGGTTCTTGAAATAATGAAAAAAGTGGGGTTAGAAGTCAAAGTTAATTATAAACAGGCAAGAAGTGTAGATGTTCATAAAATAATATTAAATAATAAAAGAATAAAAGATATTTATAATGAAAAAATTTTATCGGTAGAAGAAGGAATAAAAAAGTATTATAATTACCTAATGAAAATTTAACTATAAAGGTTAGGGCTTTATGAATAAAAAAATTTTTAATTTTATAAAGAATATTTATAAAAGGATACCAGTAAACTATAAACTAAAAGTTAAAATGAAAGGCATTTTTTATAGATGCTTTGGTTTTATGCTTAAAAATAATAGCGCATATAAAACATGGCAGGCAGTTAATTTTAAGAGTTTTGTTGATGATGTGGTTAAAGTTAAAGAAAGTGATATTAAGGAATTAAATGTAAATGAAAAGGTATTGATTCATTTACATTTATATTATATAGATTTACTAGATGAGTTTATAAGCTATTTGAATAATGTTCCATTTAAATTTGATATTATCATAACTGTAGTAGATAATAAGTCAAAGGAATATATTTATTCAGAAATTGAAAAGATTAAAAATGTAAAAAAAGTAGAAGTAATGCTTGTGGAAAATAGGGGTAGGGATGTTGCCCCTTTATTGTCGTTATATGATAAAGGGATTTTTGAATATGAATATATATGTCATATACATAGTAAAAAGTCTATATATACTGGAAGTGTTCAAAATGAATGGAGAGAATACCTTCTAAAAGGTTTATTAGGGAGTCGTGAAACAATACTAAGTCATTTCTATATGTTTGAAAAAAAAGAAAAGATAGGTTTAATATATCCAGAAACTTATGAAGGAATGTCATATTGGGCACATACTTGGCTGAAAAATGTGAGTGCTAGAAATGAATTGATGCAGCGAATTGGAGTTAATTATGTAGAAAAGCAAAACTATATAGATTATCCAATGGGAACGATGTTTTGGGCGAGAACAGAAGCGATAAGGCAGTTTTTTGAGGCTAAAATCGAAGCAAAAGAGTTTCAAAAAGAAAACGGACAGAAAGATGGAACAATAGCACACGCATTTGAACGTTGCTTAACATCAGTGTGTAGTTATAATGGATATAATTATTTAGTAAACGACACTAGTAATAAGTGTTACCAATACAATAATGGAAATAAAAATTTTCATCATTATTGGGTAAAAGAGCATGAACAAATTTGTAATGAAGTAAAAAGTTATGAAGTAATTACATTTGATATATTTGATACATTAATATCAAGAAATGTAGTATCACCAGATGATGTATTTGATTTAATGGGAGTAGATACTGACTTTAAAAAGTTGCGAAAACAAGCCGAATTAAACTGTAGAATGTTTAATCCGGAAAATGATTGTGATTTAGATGATATATATAAAGAATATAAAAAGATTACGGGCAAAAGTATTAAAGAGTGTGAAGAGTTAAAAAAATTAGAAATAGAAATGGAGTTATTGGTAAGTGTTCCAAGAGAAAAAGTCGTAGAAGACTTTAACTTTATAAAAGATAAGTTGAAAAAGAAAATTATTTTGATTTCAGATATGTATTTGAGGAAAAATGATATAATAGCATTACTTGAAAAGAATGGCATATTTGGATATGATGATATTTGGATTTCATCAGAGACTAATTTACGAAAAGACAATCAACTTGCTTGGGAATACTTGATAAATAAAAATAATGTAGAAAAAATATATCACATCGGAGATAATGAAGTTTCGGATTTACAGATTCCAAACGATTTGGGGATTTTATGTAATCATATTATGTCTCCAAATGATTTGTTTAGTAATAGTAATATAGGAAGAAAATGCAGAGTTAATACAGTAAGTGATGCTGTTGAATCAGTTGTTTATGGACTAGTTATACAAAAGATAGGTAATGATCCATTTGGAATTAATCATAGTAAATTTAACATAGAGATTATTAAGGGAAGAGATTTGGGATATTGTATTTTTGCACCTATTATAATTGAGTATGTAATATGGCTAGTACAAAATGTTCTTAAGGATAAAAGAGATAAAATAATGTTTATGGCAAGGGATGGGTATCTATTAAAAGAGGTATTTGATGTTTTTAAGCAATCAGTGCCAGAGATTAGTCATATAGAAAGTAAATATGTATATGCTTCGAGAAGAGCTTTTTCGGTGGCAAGTATAAAGTCTTATGATGAAATAGAAGATTTGTTAGATACTTACTATATGGGAACCTTAAGTAATTTGATATTCACAAGGTTTGGAATTAAAGAAGACGATAATAGAGATTTAAAAATGGAAGTAAAATTACCTGATGATAAAGAGAAGATAAGAAATTATATAAAGAAATTTTATAATTCGATATTGAAAAATGCAGAAAAAGAAAAAGAAGAACTTATCAAGTATTTTAATAGTAATGTAGGTGAAATAAATAATTCAGTTATATCTGATATTGGATACAGTGGAACGATACAATACTATTTATCAAAGTTATTAGGTAAACCTTTTGACGGATACTATTTTGCTACAGACAATAAGAGAAAACCTCTAGAAATAGATGGAAGTAGTATAAAGGGATTTTATATCGATGGAGATGAATGTCAGGGAGCTTCAGATAGTTTGATTCATAGGTATCATTTGGTATTAGAAAGTATATTAGTAGCACCGACAGGACAGTTTGTCCGTTTGGAAAAAGGCAAACCAATATTTGTAGAAGAATATAACTCGTTATATGATGAAAATATTTCCGAAATCCATAAAGGTATAATGGATTTCACATATGATTTCACAAAAATATGTAAATCAAAGATATTAAAAGCAGTATTTAACAAGAAAATCACAGAGCAACTTATAAATTGTGTTGTAGAAAAAGATATTATTAAAGGTGATTTATATAAAAGTATGTGTGTTGAAGATTCATATTGTTCAGATTTAAAAATGAATGTTTTAGATTATTATAAAAAAAATAAAGCTTTATGATAAAAGAGAGAAGGGTAGATATGATAGATATTTTAATGGCAACATATAATGGTGAAAAGTTTATTAATACCCAAATTGATTCAATATTGTGCCAAACATATAAAGAATGGAACTTAATTATAAGGGATGATGGCTCAACGGACAAAACAGTAGAAATTGTAAAAGAGTATGAAAAGAAATATCCAAATAAAATCAAGTTTATTTGTGATGAAAAAACATCAAATGGAGCAAAAAATAACTTTTTTAAGTTAATGAAATATTCCACAGCAGATTATATTATGTTCTCAGATCAAGATGATTATTGGCTTGAGAAGAAGATAGAAAATAGTGTAAAAAAGATAAAAAAATATGAAAAAGAGTACTTAGATGTTCCAATACTAGTTCATGGTGATTTGAAAATTGTAGATGAAAGTCTAAAGGTAATTAATAATTCAATGTTTAGAATGCAAAAGTTAAATGGAGATAAAAATAAATTTAGTGATTATCTTGTTCAGAATAATGTAACAGGGTGTACTATGATAATCAATAAAAAACTGCTTAACTTATGTGATATAATTCCAGATAACGCCATTATGCATGATTGGTGGTTGGCGCTAATTGCATCAACTTTCGGAAAAGTGTTTTTTGATCATAATCCATATATATACTATAGGCAACATGCGAATAATGTTGAGGGAGCAAAGGATATAACAAAATTCAATTATATTTTAAAAAAAATTTTAGACTATAAAAGTATAAAATGTTCTTTGGAGCAAACAAATGAGCAAGCCAAAGATTTTAAGAAAGTGTATTATAGTAAGCTGAAAAAATCAGATCAAGTAGTTTTAAATGAATTTATAAATCTTCAGAATAAGAGTAAGTTAAAAAAAATAATGACAATAAGAAAATTCAAGTTTTACAAAAGTGGTTTTATAAGATGCATTGGTTATTTTATTTTTGTTTGAGTTAAAGCATTAGATACAACTAAGATACAATAATAGATATAATAATAAATATTGATATTTTCACATAAGTAGAGTATTATAAATCTTAAAGGTTTGAAAATAACAATAAAATTTAGTAGGGGATATTCATGATCAAAGACAATCAAAGACACTTTAACAGGCTACAACTATTGCTAGATATACTTTTGTTCATAGTTACTTATATAGAAGCATGGGCAATGAAGTTTAGAACAGACATATTTAAAGACAGTTATGAAACTCTAAGCTTTAATCAGTATATGATAGCATTATTGTTTATAGTACCTGGATACTTAATTTTATATACAATGTTTCATATGTATACTCCAAAGAGAGTATTGGGACGTCGTGTTCAAATTGGAAATATAGTAAAAGCTAATACTATAGGACTTTTACTATTTCTAACCATTTTGTATTTGACATACCAAACACATTATTCTCGTGAAATGCTTTTCATTTTTTATGTATTAAACATAATGAATGGTGTTGCTATGAGATTAATTATAATGGGAGCACTTAGAGCTGTTCGAAGAAGCGGATTTAATCAAAAGCATATTCTTTTGGTTGGGTATAGCAGG
Organism: Lachnospiraceae bacterium; assembly: GCA_031555415.1. GTDB lineage: Bacteria > Bacillota > Clostridia > Lachnospirales > Lachnospiraceae > CAG-303. The sequence goes on from JAVBUL010000092.1 coordinate 20,966, forward strand.
GCGGCAGAAGGCTATATAGACAGAATAAGGGCTAATCCACAGTGGGGATACACAGTAAGAGGCATTCTAGATGACAATATTGAAAGAGGAACACTTTATAAAGGTGTACAAGTTATTGGAAGAATAGAAAATCTTGATATTATTTTACCAGAAAATAAATTGGATGAAATAGCTATTACATTAGGCTTAGCAGAGTACTATAAACTTGAAAACATTGTTTCACAATGCGAAAAATCAGGTGTTCATACAAAATTTATACCGGATTATAACAACATTATTCCTACAAAGCCATACACAGAAGATTTGCAGGGGCTTCCGGTAGTAAATATAAGATATGTTCCGCTAACCAATACATTTAATATAGTTATTAAAAGAATAATAGATATAATAGGTTCATCTGTTGCTTTAGCATTGTTTTCACCAATAATGCTAATAATAGCTCTAATTGTAAAGCTTTCTTCAAAAGGGCCAATTATATATAAGCAGGAAAGAGTTGGACTTCATAATAAATCATTTATGATGTATAAGTTTAGGTCAATGGTTTTACAAGAGGATGTAAAAGAAAAGAAAAAATGGACAACAAAGGGAGATCCAAGAGTTACAGGTGTGGGGAAATTTATAAGAAAAACAAGTATTGATGAATTGCCACAATTTTTTAATATACTAAAAGGTGATATGAGCCTTGTTGGACCAAGACCAGAAAGACCATTTTTTGTAGAAAAGTTTAAAGAAGAAATACCAAGATATATGATAAAGCATCAAGTAAGACCCGGTCTTACAGGTTGGGCACAGGTAAATGGATATAGAGGCGATACATCTATAAGAAAAAGAATAGATTGTGACCTTTATTATATAGAAAATTGGACATTAGGCTTTGATTTTAAGATATTGTTTTTAACAGTTTTTAAGGGATTTATAAATAAAAATGCATACTAAAAAGGATGAAACAATGAATAGTAATTTAGGAAGGGATAAAATGAATAATTTAAGTAGAGAAGTAAATATGATATTAGATGAAGAAAATGAAAAAGCTAATGTAAGATCAAATAGAAATAAGAGAAAGAAACGAAGAAGTAAAATAAAGGCAGCTATTCTTACGGTAGAAGTGATAGTTATATTTGTGTTAATAGCAACTATTACTCTATTAATGATACCTGAGGCAAAGGCAAAATTAGCTAATACATGGCTTGGAAAGATGTTTATAAAAACTGTATTTAGCGAAGAATCATATGATAAAATAAGAGATAAAGATTATGATAGAAGTAATACAGGTATAAACGAAGAATTAGATGCAATGTTTTTAGATGGATACTTAAATATAGCTCTTTTTGGACTTGATTCAAGAGAAGGTGAATTAGATGCCGGAGTACAAAGTGATACAATCATTATTGTAAGTATAAATAAAGAAACAAAGCAAATGAAAATGTCTTCAATATATAGAGATACTTATCTAAGAAGGGCAAACTTAGATGGCTCGTCAACTTTTGCAAAGATAAATTCAGCGTATACAGTTGGTGGAGCACAAGCTGCAGTAAAAACATTAAATTCAAATTTGGACTTAAATATACAAGACTATGTAACTGTCAATTTTAATGGTATTGCAACTATTATAGATATGCTTGGTGGAATTGATATTACAATAACTGCCGATGAAGCGAGTTATATAAATGGATATTTAACTGAAACAAGGAAAGTAACAGGACTTGATTCACCAGACGTAGCAGTGCAGTCAGGGCCGGTTCACCTTAATGGATTACAAGCAACATCATATTGTAGAATACGTGCTGTTAGGATATATTTAGAAGATGGAACTTCACTTAATGATGACTTTGGTAGAACAGCAAGACAACGATTGATTTTAACAAAGATGGTAGAAAAAGCAAAGTCAGCAGGACTTGAAGAAGTGCTTGATATGGCGGAAGAAATATTTGAGTCAGAAAATGATATTTTTCTTACAAGTTTACCATATGAAGAAGTTATTGATTTGATTCCTTTATTATTAACATTTTCAATGGGAGAGTCAAAGGCATTTCCTGAAAAATACGATGATTATAGTGCACCGGTTTATGGATCTTCGCTACTTCCGGATGACTTGGCAAGTATGGTAATAAATTTGCATGAATTCTTATTCGATGCAAAGAACTACAAGCCTACAAAGACAGTAATAGGAATAAGTGAATCACTATGCAGTAAAGCAGGAATTTCACCAAGATATAATTCCGTATTAAATAAAATAGTAAACTAAAATTGCCACCCGTAAGGGTGGTAATTTTAGTTTTCGAAAAATAAACAAATTGTTTTCACATTTTTTACACAAATAGTTGTTAAACTACGTACATAAGTTAATAATACAAGAAATGAGAGGAGATAATACAATGTTTGATGAAAACAACAATATTTTTGAAAATAATACTAATAATGAAGTAAATGACAACAATAACATTCAAGCACCAGAAAACACAACATATTCAATGAATAGAGAGCAGCTTCAAAATACTTGGCAACCGCAAACCGGAAATTATTATACAAATAATAATTATGATGCATATCAAGTTCCAAATAATAATAGGGTGAAAAAAGCAAAGAAAGTGAAAGTTAAAAAAGAAAAAAGTAATATAAGTTTTGGAAAAGCATTAACTATGAGCATTTCATGTATGTTAGTGGGAATTCTGGCAAGCAGTGGAATACTATTTTATGTATTCACTGAAAAAATTGAAAATAATTACGCACTAAAAACAGAAGTTGCCGCGGCAAGTATAGGAACAACACTAGACAATATGTCGATGGCTACATCAAGTAAAGTGAATACAGAAGGTCTATCAACAAGTCAGATTGTAGAGGCTGTTATGCCTTCAGTAGTAGCTATTACAAGCACATCTATTATACAGTCGAATTCGAATCCATTTATGTATGGCGGAACATATCAGGTGACCGGAGCAGGTTCAGGAATTATAATCGGAACTAATGATACAGAGCTATTAATAGTAACAAATAACCATGTTGTTGATGGAACCACAAGCTTAACAGTTGATTTTTGTAATGAAGTAAGCATTGATACAGCATATATAAAAGGAACAAGTTCATCAAATGATTTAGCTATAGTAGCTATTAAATTAACAGATTTAGATTCAGAGACATTAGGAGCAATAAAAGTAGCAACAGTTGGTGAATCAGATGATTTATCAGTAGGAGATGGAGTTATAGCAATAGGAAATGCGTTAGGATATGGACAATCAGTAACGACTGGTGTTGTAAGCGCATTAAACAGAGAAATAACAATTAACTCAAATGCTATGACAGTTATTCAAACAGATGCATCAATAAATGGCGGTAATAGTGGTGGTGCACTTATTAACATGAGCGGTGAATTGGTTGGTATAAATGTTGCAAAAGCATCATCTAACTCTTCATCATCATCAAGTGTAGAGGGTATGGGATATGCGATTCCTATTTCACAGGTTAAAGAAATAATTACAGATTTAATGAATAGAGAAGTAAGGACAGAGGTATCTGAGGACGAGAGAGGTTACATGGGGTTAACAAGCTGTGTTGACGTAGATGAAAGTACATCAGCAGCATATAATATTCCAGTAGGAGTGTATATTAAGGGTATTGCACAAGGAAGCCCGGTAGATTTGGCAGGAATTTCAGTAAATGATGTTATAACTGCAATTGACGGTGAAAAAGTAAGTGCATATGAGGAAATTCAAAATACAATGAAATACTATTCTGTGGGAGAAGAAGTAACGCTTACAGTACAGGTAAGAAATGGTAAAGAGTATAAAGAAAAAGAATTCACATTGGAACTTGTTAGCTATGAAGACTTAGAAAAGCTTATAGATAATGTAGAAAGTAAATAAGAAGTTTCAATGCAAGAATTAAGAAAAACTTCACTTTACGTAGCAAGAAAATTAAGTTATAATAATTTCGCAGTGTAAGTGATAATATTGAGCAGAAACACGAAACTGTGTTTCTGCTTTTTGAAATAATAGGAAAGTTCGCGAGCCAAGTGGTGGCAGTTAATCAAGAATTGCATGCAATTCTTGCAAGTCTCGCTGCCGAGCGAGACTTTTTGAATATGAATTAACCAAATGGAGGAAGACATGTCACAAAATTATAATGATGATGAATACGAAAAGATTTGTTATATATGTAGGAGACCGGAAAGTAAAGCAGGTAAAATGGTTGTAATGCCGGGAAATATAAGTGTATGCGCAGACTGTATGCAGCGTACTTTTGATGCGATAAATAATTCGGATTTATCGAGTGTAATGCCGGGGGTGAATTTTGGTGATGTACAAAACATAACCAATATGATGAAAGAGGTTGAAAAGAACGATAAAGAAGGAAAAGTTGAAAAAGAAGGCTTAGAAGAAACAGAAGAAAAAGCAGATGAAAAAAAAGCAAATCCTTTTGTCAATATTCCAAATATAAGTTTTTTAAATTTAGGTGATATGAATGGAATGGGTAATCGTCAGAGAATTAAAAAATCATCTAAGAAGGAAAAGAAAGAGCCACTGATTGATATAAAGAAAATACCTGCACCTCATAAGATAAAAGAGCAGTTAGATGAGTACATTATAGGTCAAGAGCATGCAAAGAAGGTTGTTAGTGTTGCTGTATATAACCACTATAAGAGAGTGGCAGCAGGCGAAAATGGTGAAGTAGAGATTGAAAAGTCAAATATGCTTATGATAGGGCCAACCGGTTCAGGAAAAACATATTTGGTTAGAACATTAGCGAAGCTTTTGGATGTACCACTTGCTATAGCTGATGCTACATCATTAACAGAAGCAGGATATATAGGTGATGACATTGAAAGTGTTATTAGTAAGCTATTATCAGCAGCAGATAATGATGTAGATAAGGCAGAGATGGGTATTGTATTTATCGATGAAATTGATAAGCTTGCCAGAAAAAGAAATACAACAAGCAGAGATGTCAGTGGTGAATCAGTACAGCAAGGACTTTTAAAGCTTTTAGAAGGAAGTGAAATAGAGGTTCCTGTTGGAGCTAATAGCAAAAATGCAATGGTTCCTCTTGCGACAGTAAATACAAAAAATATTTTATTTATTTGTGGTGGTGCTTTCCCAGAGTTAGATACTGTAATAAAAGAGAGACTTAATAAGCAGTCTTCCATAGGATTTATATCGGACTTAAAGGATAAATATGATGATGATGACGATATATTATCAAAGGTTGAAGTTGAAGATATAAGAACATTTGGCATGATTCCAGAGTTTATTGGACGACTTCCGGTTGTGTTTACACTTAAAGGTCTTACAGCAGATATGCTTGTGACTGTTTTAAAAGAGCCAAAGAATGCTATTATTAAGCAGTATAAAAAGTTGCTTGAATTAGATGAAGTTGAACTTATTTTTGACGATGGAGCTTTAGAAGCGATAGCAAATAAAGCAGTTGAAAAGAAAACCGGAGCAAGAGCACTTCGAGCTATTATAGAAGAATTTATGCTTGATATTATGTATGAGATTCCAAAGGATGAAAATATCGGTAGAGTCACTATTACCAAGGAATATATTGAGAATACAGGCGGACCTATTATAGAAATGAGAACTGTAGTCCCTCATACTATGAAGGCAGAGCCAGATGTTATGGAAACAATTGCAGCTACGGTTGAATAAAGGAGATAGTATATGTTACAGGTGAAAAATCTTACATTTCAAGTAAATGATAACGGAATAAAAAGAAATATAGTAAATAATATATCCTTTGATATTAATGATGGTGAGATGCTTGTTATAACCGGCCCAAATGGTGGTGGAAAATCAACTCTTGCAAAGGTATTGATGGGCATTGAAAAGGCTCAAAGTGGAAATATAATATTAGATGGAGTTAGCATTGAAGACTATAGTATGGATGAGAGAGCAAAGGCAGGACTTGGGTTTGCATTTCAACAGCCACCTAGGTTTAAAGGTATGACAGTTGATAAGCTTTTATCATTGGCAGCAGGCAGAAATCTTCTTGAGGATGAATGTTGCAAGTTACTAAGCAAGGTAGGTCTTTGTGCGAATGAATATATAAAAAGAGAAGTAGATGCAACTTTATCAGGTGGTGAAATGAAAAGAATTGAAATTGCAACAGTTCTGGCAAAGCCACATAAGATATGTTTGTTCGATGAACCAGAGGCTGGAATTGACTTATGGAGTTTTTCAATGTTAGTAAAACAGTTTGAGGAAATTCATAAGGATGAAACACAAAGTCTTGTAATAATATCACATCAAGAAAGAATTATTCAAATGGCAGATAGAATAATGGTAATTGATGACGGAAAGATTGCTTCAATAGGAAAAAGCAGCGAAGTAATGCCTACTCTCGCTGATGAAAATCCTATATGTAAGTATATGGCAGACTAGATAAGAAAGGAGCTTAAATGGCTGAGATAGATAACGTAGCTAAGGGAATACTGGATAAAATAGATGCCAAGGGCTTTAAGCAAACTGGGGCATTTAACTTAAGACACAATGGAATTGCATTATGTCACGGTGACAGTGAACATATAAAAATAAAGAAAAAAGAGGACAAGTCAGGAATAGATATCTACATTGATAGTGAAACTAATGGTGAATCGGTTCATATACCTGTTGTACTTGATAAATCAGGAATGCAGGATGAAGTATATAATGATTTTTATATAGCAGAAGGTGCAGACGTTCTTATTGTAGCAGGCTGTGGTATTCACAATAGTGGTTGCAACGAAAGCAGACATAATGGCATTCATACATTTCATGTGGGTAAAAACGCTAATGTTAAATATGAAGAAATTCACTATGGAGAAGGAACAGGAACAGGTGCAAGAGTATTAAATCCTGTAACAAATATTATTATGGAAGAAAACTCTGTATTTACGCTTGAAACCTCACAAATAAAAGGAGTAGACTCCACCGCTAGAAAAACAGATATAACTATGGGCAAAGGCTCAAAGCTTTATGTTCTTGAAAAGCTTATGACACATGGTGAGCAGGTAGCTGAATCTGATATGAAAATTATACTCGATGATGAGGATTGTTCGGCACAAATCATATCTAGGTCTGTAGCAAAAGAAGACTCCAGACAGGTTTTTCATCCGGCAGCAGTTGGAAATTCAAAATGTCACGCACATATTCAGTGCGATTCAATCATTATGGATAAGGCTCAGGTTCGCTCCATACCGGAAATCGATGCAAGACATTTAGATGCGGCGATTATACATGAAGCAGCGATAGGAAGAATAAATGATGAACAACTTATAAAACTTAGAACATTAGGCATGAGTGAAGAAGAAGCTGAAAATGTTATAATAGAAGCATTTCTTAACTAAGTGAACAAAGTGACTATGTAGCTTATAGAAATAGTTCGCCGCTAGGCGAACTATTTCTATAAGCTGTCTTTTAAAGCTTTAAAACTTTCTTTGCTAATTA
>JAVBUL010000098.1:0-63017 GCA_031555415.1 Lachnospiraceae bacterium
CTTGGATCTGATAAAGAATATACAGCATGGCCTATACCATATATAAGTCCTGCGTTATCAAATGCTTGCTTATTAAGAAGGGCAGTTAAATATTCTTTAATCTGTTCTTCATCATCCCAATCTGAAAGTTTTTCTTTCATATCATCAAACATCTTAACTACCTTAATATTAGCTCCACCATGTTTTGGTCCTTTTAATGAACCTAAAGATGCTGCTATTGTTGAATATGTATCTGTACCTGATGATGTAACAACATGAGTTGTAAAAGTAGAGTTATTACCACCACCATGCTCTGCATGTAATACTAATGCTAAATCCAATATTTGAGCCTCTAACTGTGTATATTGCTTATCTTCTCTTAATATATGTAAAATATTTTCTGCTGTAGATAATCCTGGTTCTGGGGAATGAATAAACAAACTTTTACCGTCATGGTAGTGACTATAAGCTTGATATCCATATACTGATAATAATGGAACTATTGCAATTAATTGTAGACACTGTCTAAGAACATTTGGTATAGACGTATCTTCTGCTTTATCATCATATGCATACATAGTTAATACACTTCTTGCAAGTGTATTCATCATATCCTTGCTTGGTGCTTTTAAAATAATATCTCTAACAAAGCTAGTAGGTAATGATCTATACTCAGCTAACAAGTTGCATAACTCATCTAATTCTTCTTTATTTGGCAATTTACCAAAAAGTAATAAATAAACAGTCTCTTCAAAACCAAAACGTTTTTCTTTAATAAATCCTGCTACAATATCTTCAACATCTATACCTTGATAATATAACTTACCTTCACATGGTACCATTTCATTATCAACAACTGTATATGATTGAACCTTAGATATATCTGTAAGGCCTGCTAAAACGCCTTTACCATTAATATCGCGCAAGCCTCTCTTAACCTCATATTTTGTATAAAGGTCCTCATCTATAGTATTATTAGACACACATAAATTTGATAAATCTATTATTTTCTCAGTTACTTCAGAATAATTATTTTCCATTTTTCCATCTCCATTCAAATCCAAGTTACTCATTTTATTAGTATAACACAAAAAAATTGTATATTTTATATTTTAATAAACATTTAATATTTATTATATATACTTTCTTCTCCTAATCCATCTTTTATCAAGTCAGCTAATCTCATCATTGCTTCATCTTCATCATCACCCTCACAAATAAGTTCAATCTCACTTCCGCATTGAACTCTTGCTGCAAGTACACTTAAAACACTTTTTGCATTAGCAGTAGTATCACCTAGTTTAAATGTAACTTTAGAATTATATTTAAGTGCTTCCTTACATAACTCTCCTGCTGGTCTTAAGTGAAAACCCAATCTATTAGGAACTATAAGTTTTTGAGATACCATCACTTACCTCCTATTCCCCTGCTTCTTATCTTATTTTTTCTTTACTGTAAGAGTTATATTAATATCATTTAATATTGTAACTCCATTAAGATCTTTATATGAAATTTCAACATTATAGCTACCTACGCCAAAGCCATTAACATCTATAGATGGTTTTAGATCTTCAATTGTAACACCCAAAACTATATCTGCTAATCCTAACATTTGTATTATAAGATTATCATCTACTACAATTTCATAATCATATTCGTCAATAGCATTTTCTAATCCAATATCATCTTTGCTAAAAGATAATTCTATAGTTTTTAATTTTTCAATAACTATCTTAACCATTATTTGTTCTGTACCATCAGCTATTTTAACTCCCTCTGGTAAATAATCTGATACATCTATAGCTATCTCTGTACTATCATACAAATCTGATATATCAATATCTGATATTGATATATCACTAATACTTTGAAGAACATCTTCTGCTCCTACTAATTTTATCTCTGTAGGTTGATAATCCACAGATATAACTTGGTATCCGTCTCTAGTATCACCCATCGTATTCAACTTTACCGGTACTGTTTTTGTCTTCAATATCTCAATACTAACTTCTACCTTTAAAACATTGCATTCTATATTAGCTGATTCAACTAACTCTCCATTTCCATCATAGAATTTTGGTTCAATTAGTTCTGTAAAATTATCTTTTGCTCCATCTACCGACACTACAACCCTTGCTTCTTGTAGTTTTGATACAATACTTTCAGGTCCAGAAACTACGACCATATTAGGTGTTGCACTTTTATCTCCTACTGCATAATCTGCATGTGGTTTATCTGTTGTGGTTACTGTTACTGGTAACTGCTTTTCTATTTTATCTTCTATCTCAACAATCATCATATTATCTACACATGATATTGTTACATCACTACTTATTGAACCATCCACAGGTGTAATTACTATTTGCACTGCATTTGTAACAGATAATTTAGACATATCTGCAACAGCTTTAAAATCTACACTTTTCAAATATTCAACTACTGAACGTTTGCCCTTTATAACAATATTTACAGTTTTTCCTTCAACTACTTCAAAAACCTTATCGTTACTAGTAATTGCTTCACTGTTAATAATCTCAACTTCAATATTATTAATCTGTCTTGTAATTATATAATCATCAACATTAACAATTACCATCCATATAATTATAGCAAAAAATACTGATACTATTTTAATACCAAAATCTTTAAAAATTCTATTTCTCATTTTTCACACGCCCCTTCCAAAAATTAAAGCGTATGCTTTCCTTTGATGTACTTTTTAAAAGTGACAATTCTTCTTTCAAACTATCTGGTGTTAAATTTCTTACTAAATTTCCACCATAGGCAACAGAAACTGCACCAGTTTCTTCAGAAATTATAATAGTTATACTATCTGAAACTTCACTAATTCCTATACCTGCTCTATGTCTAGTTCCCAAATCCTTGCTAACATACATACTATCTGTAAGTGGTAAATAGCAAGTCGCTGCAATAATTCTATTTCCTCTTATAATAACCGCACCGTCATGTAGTGGTGTATTATGTTCAAATATATTAAGAAGTAATTGACTGCTAACAACAGCATCAACACCTATGCCTGTTCGCTCATATTCTCCTAAACCTACTTGCTTTTCTATAACCATTAATGCTCCTGTTTTAACTTTTGACATTTCAAAACTAGCCTTAACTAATTCATTAATAGTCTTATCTGTTAACTTATTACTTCTTATATGCTCTTCATCAAAACTAAATATGGAAGATACCAAACTCTTACTACCCAATTGTTCAAGTGCTCGTCTAAATTCTGGTTGAAAAATAATTATAATAGCAATAATACCAACATTAATTGTATTTTTGAAAATCCATAAAATAGTATTAAATTTAAATATAGCAGCCAAAGCAACAAAAAATAAGATAACTAATATTCCTTTTAACAATACCCACGCTCTAGTAGTTCTAAACCAATTTATGACATAATAAATACCAATAGCAATAATAATTATTTCTATTAAATCTGTTATAGTCATCTTAGGAACATATACGCTATCAAATTGTGTATTCAAGAATACAAATAATTTCTCCATTCTAACACACCTCTACTGCCATTTATTTATATATCATATTATAACCACATACGATATACATATTTTAACTTCTAGTACTAATTTTTTTAACATTAACATTTTCAGCAGTAACCTTTATCTTTGGAACCGCTTTTACATAATAATAATAGTCATCATCCTCAAATTGAACAATCTCTGTCCTTGAATAATCAACAACACCCTTAAAGAATTGAATTATAAACGATATAACTGTACCTATAATTGTACCTATAATAATTGTCATAATATCTGTATCAGCTTCCATAACAAAGCCTCCGATAAGGAATAACACTATACTTAATATTCCTCCAACTGCTATAGCAATATACCATGCATATTTAACAGACATTCTATATAATAAGTATGTTACTAATATAACAAAAGAAAATACAAATATAGTCAGTAACATTCTCTTATCCTCAATAAGACCAGATATTATATATGAATATCCTTGTATTGTATCTTCTCCTGTAGCTGTCTTCATTAAAGTAGATACTTCTGATACATATGTAGAGAAATAATATAATACAACACCACAGATTGCTGGTACAATACCAACAGGTCCAATAAAAATTCCAACAATAATTGGTAATATGTAATGTATCTTAAATATATATAACAGTGGTGTGAACATAATTATATATGCACAATTAGGTGAAAATCTAATATACATACAATATATTAATATAAATAGTACTAAATATACTACTGCTGTATCCCATGAAACGCTAAAACAATGAAACACCATTACTACTCCCGAAATAAGAAGCATAATATTTCCTGAAACAAATGCACATAATAAAGATAATAAAAACACTACTATACCCTTGTTAAAAATTGATGAATAACCAAAGTTAATATTTAATGACCAAAATAAACACAAGGCTAATAAGAATTTAAATATAGGTGTAGTAATATTATCATATTTAACTAAAAAATTCCTAATATTATCTTTAACGCTTAACAATGTGGTCATCTTCTCCAACCTCTCTTCCATCATCTAAATATAATTCACTTGGCATTTTACTAAATTTGCCCTTTTCACTATCCCCATAAAACTTTATAAGCTTTTTTAATAAATGATTATATACTATCAATTTAGGTCTAGCTTTATTATATCTTATTCCATATACTATCTTTGTAATAAGCCCATATACAATAAGAAAAGCTGCATATCCAACAACTAATTTTGTTACTAGCCCAACATAATCAATATTATTAATATCTTTTAATATTTCCTCTAAATTAATTACAATGACGCATGCTACTATTAACCAATAAGAAATTGTAGCAAAAATCATAGTTTTAAGGATATTGTATTTTACATAATCACCTTTGTAATATTTGCTAAGGGGAATTTCTCTCTTGCCATCACCTTTTTCATATATGGCTAGTCTAGTCATTACCTTAACTTTTTCCTCGTCAACCATGGTCTCACCTCTTGTCCCATATAAATTTATAATAAATTAGGCTATATGTTTATATAGCCTAATTTTTACATATAACTTAACGTTAACCATTGGTATTATATCATATTTCTTTCAAGAATAATAGTTATTCTTTCATTTGATTCCTACTTTCTAAAACACTTCTCAACACATTGCGACAGCATCTCTCAAGATCCTCTTTACTAATTGTTCCATTTCTAATTTCTTTTAATATTTCTTTTTTATTTCCACCTGTTCCTGGCATAATCAAGTCATTTCCAGCACTCATTGCTAATCCGTTATTTGCTAAATTCTTTTTTGTTGAAAACCAATCAGTCATAACTACTCCATCAAATCCCCATTCATTACGTAATACCTTTGTACATAGGTCATAGTTATTTGGAGAATATGTGCCATTAACTTTATTATAACTAGTCATAATACTCTTTGAATTGCTTTCTTTTATAGCTATTTCAAAACCTTTTAAATATATCTCTCTTAAAGTTCTTTCACTCATATTACACGATACTTTATTACGATTATCTTCTTGATTATTTGCTGCAAAATGTTTTGGTGTAGCATAATTACCTGCTATCTCTTGAACACCTTTTATAGTAGCTGCTGCCATCTTTCCTGTAAGTAATGGGTCTTCACTATAGTATTCAAAATTTCTACCGCAAAGTGGATTTCTATGAATATTCAATCCAGGACCGAGCCAGTAAGTTACGCCATACTCTTCCATTTCTATACCTACAGCTCGCCCCATGTCCTCTATTAACTCTACATTCCAAGTCTGTGCCAATGCCATCTCTACAGGAAACGCTGTTGTAAATTGATATACCAAAGTGTGCTTTTTAGGATTAGCTAGAAGCATTTTCTTCATATATTTTGGAAGATAATTTATATAATCAATCATAGCATCAACCATCTTTATCTTACCGCTCTTTGTCTGCGCTGATACCTTTTGTAATCTAAGTCCTGCTGGTCCATCACTTAATGCTACATTAGGTACACCTAATTCTGTGAAGTTGGATGTAGTATATCCAACAGCTCCCGGTACAGTAAAATATTTCTTTCCCCCTACCATACCATTTCCTACAACTATGTCGGTCATATCTTTTAGACTTAACTTAGCCATAATACTATCTATTTTTTTACTTTGATATTTATTAGGTGTTTGATACTCATAAGTAATGGTTCTAAATACATTTTTATCAATTGATAACTGTATAATACCATCTATATTTTCTATAGCAACAGGTTCAATCCCTTTACTTGCCTTTGTTAATTCATTTAACTTCTCTAATTGATTATTAGTAGGTACACATATTTTTTCATGCTTAGAAATAATAACATCTTCATTTAAATTAATATTAGCGCATACTTTTGTTTTTCTAGATGAGTTTCCAATTCTTATAATATAGTTACCTTTTTCTAAAAGATAGCAACTATTTTCTTCATCATAGCTTGCTAATTGTTTCATATCGAAAGACATTTCCACTTCCACTACATCATGTGGTTTAATTTCATCTGTTTTAGCAAATGCTGCTAATTTCTGATATTCTTTCTCTAACTTACCCTCAGGACAACTTACGTAAAGTTGTACTACTTCTTTTCCCCTATATTGATTTCCTGTATTTTTCACACTAACTCTAACTTTTATACCTGTCTTCTCAACACGCATACTTGTTACAGATATAGAAAATTCGTTGTATCCCAATCCATAACCAAATTCATATCTTGGTTCTACATTAAATGTATCAAAATAACGATAACCAACATATATTCCTTCGTTATAATATTCATCTTCTAAATTACCGTTAAGATAACTATATTCATTAGCAAAAGGAATATCTTCATATTTTTTTGCCCATGTATCGCTAAGGCGACCTGATGGAGATACTTTTCCGCTAATAATATCTGCAAATGCATTACCTCCTTCAGTTCCTTGCTGACAAAAAAATACTACAGCATTAATTCCTGAAATATTATCTAAAAAAGACATATCAAAAGATGAACCAACATTTATAACTATGATTGTTTTCCCATAAGCTTTTACACACTTCTTAATATTAACAACTTCTACTTTTGCAAGATTATTGTCGCTATTATCAAGTTTACGATCAGTGCCTTCACCCGCTTGCCTAGAAACCACATAAATACAAGTATCAGTATTACTATTTGCAATATCCTCATCTGTTATTTCTCTACCAAATGGATATCTATATGGATTAGCCATTAGATTTACAACATCCATTTTTACTAGTTTTTTCTGAAATTCTTTGGTGTAATCTTCTATGCCCTTTTGAAACATATTCTTATAGTCATTAATCCATGATTTAGTTGTAATCTCAAAACCAGCATTTTCAAGACCTTCCATAATGCTAGTGCTGTGTCGCTCATTTACTTCACCGCTACCTGTTCCACCTTTGATAGTCATATCAGCTCCAGCTCCATAAAGTGCTACCTTGCCATATCTAATTGGAAGTGTGCCGTCATTTTCAAGTAAAACTATTCCTTCTACTGCTGCTTGATAAGCTATTTGCTTATTTTTCAGTTCTCTTTCTGTTATTTCTTCACTATAGGATACCTTGGTTCTTAGTTTCATATTCTTCCCTCCTATACCACCTTTAAATTTAATAATACTATTATAGCAAATATTATCTAGTTCTTATACATATAAAATTAATATAATATAGTATAAATCTATTTAAACAACAAAATAGCGGCTATGATATTAATGCCGCTACTAATTCTGCTCCCTTATGTAAATCTTCTATAGTTGTATACTCTTCTGTAGAGTGAACTTTATACATACCACATGAAAGTACAATTCCTTCTAACCCTTTTTCCACTAAAATATTATTATCACTGCCACCAAATGTAGAACCTACATCACCAGAAAATCCTATTAATTCACTCGCTTTATTAAATCTTTGTATTGGTAATGCACTTTCAGAAATTTCATAAGCAATTAAATGTATTTCTGATTTCACCTTAACAATTGCTCCAAACTCTTTAGCTGATTGCTCAAATATTAGAGTTAAATCCTCTATTGCTTGCAATGCCTTTTCATGACTATAACTTCTTGCCTCACCATCACAGATGCATAAATCAGGTACAATATTAGTAGCAATTCCACCTTGAATCTTCCCAATATTCAAAGTTGTCTCATCATCTACATGACCTAATTTAATTTGTGATATTGCATTGCTAACAACTGAAATAGCATGAATGCCCTTTTCTGGTTCAAATCCTGCATGTGAGCTCTTTCCCTTAACTTCAACCTTAAACGAAATAATTGAAGGTGCTTTTCTTACAGCACTACCAACTTGTCCTGATAAATCAAGTACATAGGCTTCCTTTGCTGTAATCTTACTATAATCAAACTGCTCTATACCTTTTCCATATACTTCTTCAGCAACAGTAAATAACACTTCTATATCTCTATGGTCAATATTCCTTTCTTGAAGCAATGATATTCCATATATTATCTCTAATATGCCACATATATCATCTGCACCAAGAACAGTATTTCCTTGTGAATGAATTACTCCATTCTCTTCAACAATAGCCTCTTTATGGATTCCAGGCTCAACTACATCCATATGAGCAGAAAAAAGTATTGGTGGTCCCTCTATATTTCCCTTTAGTTTTGCAAAAATATTTCCAGTATCTCCACCATATAATAAACCTGCCTTATCTTCCCATACTTCCATTCCCATATCTTCTAATTTGGTAATTATCCAATTAGCTGTCTTTCGTTCTGAGAAACTAACGGAATCATAGGATACAAGCTTTATAAAATCTTCAACTATTTCTTCTTTCCACATCAACTATTATCTCCTTTCATATCTCATTTAAATAATGTAATCTGGCTCATTTAATAAATTCATTTTTTCAAAGAATTCTCTAATCCTTGAATTTTTTGGATTATTAAATACTTCTGATGCACTACCATCTTCAACAATATGTCCATTATCAAGAAAAATTACACGATTTGCAACATGTCTAACAAAATTCATCTCATGTGATACAAGTAGCATAGTATATCCTTCTGCTGCTACTTTTTTAATTGTTTCCAGAACTTCCCCTACTAATTCTGGATCAAGTGCAGATGTTGGTTCATCTAATAATAGCACTTCTGGTTTCATAGCTAATGCTCTAGCAATAGCTACCCTTTGTTGCTGTCCTCCTGATAGATGTCTTGGATAGTGATTTGCCCATGGAGCCATGCCTACTCTTTCAAGTTCTTCCCATGCTATTTTTTTTGCCTCTGCTTTTGACTTTTTCTGTACAACAATAAGTCCTTCCATTACGTTTTCAAGTGATGTTTTCTTTTCAAATAAATTAAATTTTTGAAACACCATTCCTGTACTTTTTCTAAGTTCTAAAATATCTTTTTTACTTCCCTTTGATAGTGATATTTCCTTCTCGTCTAATGTTATTGTTCCTTCTTCTGGAATTTCTAGTCTATTAACACATCTTAGAAGAGTTGATTTTCCAGTACCAGAGGGTCCTATAATTCCAACTACATCACCTTGATTTATATGAATTGTAATATCATCTAACACTACATTGTCATGAAATTTTTTAGATAAATGATTAATCTTAATCATCTTATCATACCTCCCTGTTCTCTAACTTTAGAACATTTACTTGCTCTGGTATCTGTATTTTACTTTCAATCATTTTTATAATTCTTTCTGTTACTAGAGTAATTATCCAATATATAATTGCTAGGGAAATATATACTTCAAAGTAACGATAAGTTCTTCCACCAATTATTTTTCCTTGTGCTGTTATCTCTACAACTGCACAGGTAAAAGCTAAGGAAGTTCCTTTGATTAGACCAATAAATGAATTTCCAAGTCCAGGCAAAGCAACGGTTAACATTTCTGGCATAATGATACGACGAAATGCTTGCAAATAACTCATACCAATTGCATTAGCAGCTTCAACCTGACCTGATCCTACAGCCACTAAAGCTCCCCTAAAAATCTCTGCTATATAAGCTGATTCATTTATAGAAAGGGCAATAACTGCATATATCATACCGTTGGTATTTGTTCCTTGATAATCCAGACCATTTTGTAGGTAAATATATTTTTTTATCATTGGTATTCCAAAGTATGCAATATACAACTGCACTATTATGGGTGTTCCTCTAATAATTGATATATAGACATTAACAATTTGTTGGAGTATAGGTATTTTCTTTTCTTTTATAATTGCTAAGATCATACCTACTTTCATCGCTAAGATCATTGATATAATTGCTAATTCTAATGTTGTTGGTAGATACTTTAATATTTCTGGAATCTGCTTCCACACAGATTCTAAATCAAATAATTTAGCCATTTATTGCTCCTTTATATCTAATTTCTTATAAGTTAAAATACAACGGAAATCGCCTTCGCCAGATACTTCATCATAGTTGGGTATATATCCTAATTTTTTATAGAACCCTAAAGCAGCTTCCCTAGAATTTATTTGGACTTCATCTATGCCCTTTTCTGCTAACCATTCCTCTGCTTCTTTAATTATAGCAGCCCCATAATGTTGTCCTCGATATTCTTCTAATGTAGCTACACGTTCAATTTTCCCTATGTGATTATCTATCAAACCAATGCGACAAGTAGACACAGGCTTTATTCCATCTAACGCTAATATATATTCATCATTTGGCTCATCTTCTTCAAATTCTCTTTCAAGTGGAATATGAAAACCTTCACACATTGCCTGTGTTCTAACAAAATGTACTCCTGCTCTTTGCCATTCTTTTGTCGCACGAATTACTTCCATAACCTATCTCCTCTATTTTTCTAAATGAAATTTATTAGCTGGATTCTTGCTTAATTCTTCTCTACCTGTTGGTGTTTTCCAGATTGTATCAAAATCTGTATTAGGAATAACAATATCATAATAAGTTGATTCCCAATATCCTAATTCTACCTTTGATAAATCTCTACTTGCTGCAAAATCCTTAAAATATGTATTGTGATAAAATGCTGGTATTTGATATAAGTCTCTTGCATATCCCCATAGATTTTTATAATCAACTAATCTCTTTTTACATGGTCAGATATTACGTGAATATGAAACATCATATCTTGCCAATGTTACAAAAAGACGTATATCACTATCTGTCACATAGTCACCAAATAAGAAACGATTTTTTTCTAGCCTTTCTTCACATGCATCTAATCCAGCAAAAAAAGTTTCATATGCATCACTAAATGCTTGTAGTGACTGAGCAAATTGAGCTCTATATACAGCATTATTTACATTTTCAAATAGCCACCAGTTTAAATCATCTATTTCATTTCTTATCTCCTCTGGATATAAGTCTGGTGCATCTTTTTTATGGTAAGGCCTAAATTCCACTTGAAGATAATTTGTTAACTTATGGTAATCATTGTTAACAACTTTCTTTTCCTTATAATCTACAAAAGCTGGAACAGTAGCTCTCCCTTCATAATCTGCATCTGCATTATAGTATAATTCACTTAAAAATCTTGCTCCTGTTTCTTTGTTAATGTGATTGGGTGAATTTATGAATTCCCAGCCCAAAGATTTTTCGTAAGAACCATCATCCCAGTCTACTATTTCTACTTTAATTGCATTTTCTAATCCTAATAATTCTCTTGTAATAGCTGCTCTATTTGACCAATGGCAACCCTTAGCCCAAAATAGTATGTATCTATTATCTTCTATTACATTTTCTCCTTCACCAAATCCTTTTGTAAAATGATTTGGTTGTCGGTGAAAGTTTCCGTATTTATCTACTTCACTTACTGTTTCTGTAGGGCGTACACGCACCTGCTTACCATCCACATTTATATATTGTGCCATCTTATTTCCTCCATCAATGTTATTTCTCAATTCTAAATTTATTGCCTGGATTACTGCTTAATCTTGCTCTGTTATGAGGAGCACCCCAATATGCATCAAAATCAATCTCATCTAAAAATCTTGCATTAAAGGTTTCCATCAACGTTCCCCTCTTATCATTTGTTGGGTTGGCAAAATCCTTAAAATATGTATTGTTTCTAAAAGCTGGTATCTGGTATAAATCCCTTGCATATGCCCATAGATTCTTATATTCAAATAATGGTTTCTTTGTATGACCTAGTTGATAAGTATACCTTATATCTAATCTTGCTAACGTTACATATAATCTTACATCACTATCCGTAACATAATCTCCGAAAAGAAATCTTCTATTTTCCAAACGTTCCTCTAATATATCTAGGGCCGCATAAAATGCATTGTATGCATCCCAATATGCTTCCTTTGACCTTGCAAAAGCTGTTTTATAAACTCCATTATTCACATTGTGGAAAAGCCATTGATTTAATTCATCTATGTCTTCACGTAAATCTTCTGGATACAGGTTAGGCGCATTCTCTTTATGATAAGGTTTGAAATCCACTTCAAAATAATGTGTTAATTGATGATAATCATTATTTACAACCTTTCCAGTCTTAATATCTATAAGTGCTGGCACTGTTGTTCTTCCTGTATATTCATTATCTGCCTTATAATATGCCTCACTTAAAAATTGAATATTAAGTACTGGATCAATATTGTTTTCATCATATATAAATTCCCAACCAAGATTTTTTTCATGTTCTGCATGGTCTACTTTATTAACACTAATAGCTTCTTCTAATCCTAGTAGTTCAATTACTATTGAGGCTCTATTTGACCAATGACAAAGCTTCGCCCAAACCAAATGATATTTACCTTTCTCTACTGGATTTTCATTTTCTCCAAACCCTTTTGTAAAATGGTTGGGTTGCCTGTGAAAATATCCATTTTCGTCCACCTCTGATATGGTTTCCTTAGGACGAACCCTTATTTTTCTTCCATTTACAATTTCATAGTCAAACTCTGCCATATCTATATCCTCCTATTAGTTAATTGTCTTATCAAATTTTGAGTCATCTGGAACTTGATCTGATCCAAAATATTTTTGTGAAAGCTTTAATAATGTACCATCCTCTTTTACTTCCTTAAGTGCCTTATTTATATCAGTTCTTAATGCATCGCCTTCCTCAGTCTTAGGAAATAAAAAATATGCATCTAAGGCTGTAGAAATCTTTGCTGTTTCCTCGTCAGTTAACACTGTTTTTTGTAAATTCTCAAATCCAAATTCTTCTACATAGCTATTATAGATTGGCAAATCATCAATTCTAAAATCAGCAACATTATCCTCAATATGTTCAAACCATACATTTAAATTTGCATCTGAATAAATAATTTCAATTTGTAAATCTGGATTTTCTTCATTCCATTGTTCTATTGCATTAGTAACATTTCCACCTGCATTTGATTCAATCTTATATCCACGTTCTGCTGCATCTTTTAATGATGTTAGTGGTTCGTCATCTTTTCGTTGTACAAATACATAAGTGATTTCATCATATGGATATGAGAAATAATAAGTCTCTGCTCGCTCTTCTCTATAACTAAAGTTGTTTACTGCTAATTGATAATTACCTGCTGTTAATCCTGAAAAAATAGCTTCAAATTCAGTTGTTTGTAAATCCAATTCATACTGTGGAAGTTTATCAAATACTGCATTTAATACTTCAATGTCATATCCTGAGTAGTTATTATTCTCATCAACTATTATGTATGGTGCTGGACTTCCACCTGTTACTGCATGAATTGTAGTAACAGCACTGCCCTCATCACTTTTTCCACATCCTGTAGCTCCTATCAATAATATTGCTGTCATAATCGTTACAATTACATTCTTTCCTAATTTTCTTTTCATAATTTCTTCCTCCGAGATTTTTTAATTTTCACAAGAAATCATATGACATTATTCGTCTATTTCTTATTTTTCAGAATAATATCATAGTATTCCTATTATGTCAATAGGTATTATATGTTTTATTTTCAAAAAAAATTCCATTATGAATTAAAGTCCATAATGGATATTATGATTATCACTTAATAAAACGGACATACTATTACTAAGATTACAAATAGTACGGAGGTTTTTAACATGAATATATTATTTATATATACTAACTTAATTAGAGTAATACTAATAATTGTAGCAATTATTCAATTGTTTAAACGAGACTATAAAAAACTGATTCCTGCTGCTGTTATGATGGTACTTACATTTGTACCATGGTTAATGAGTCTGATTAACTTTCAAATAAATTCATTAACAGAATTCTTATTCCTCACAGTTACACTTATGTCTGTATATCTAGGCTCAGGCTATAGATATTATGACTTATTCTCTTGGTGGGATAGAGTAATTCACTTTCTTTCTGGCATACTATTTTTCAGTTTCGGAATAACACTAGCCGGAAAAGCACCTGACGCAGGATTTGTTGGTACATTAATATTTAGTTTTGCCTTGTCACTAGGCCTACATGAAATTTGGGAAGTTTCAGAGTTTCTATGTGATAGCATATTCCACACTGACCATCAACATTGGCAAAAACATAGTGCTGTTGTTAATCATCAACCTGAAAAAGCCATGCAACCACCGGGGTTGGTGGACACTATGAATGATGTAATTGCAGGGTTGGCTGGAACGATTATTGCTTGTGTAGGATGGTGGGTGTATATGGGATAAATGAAAAAAGCAAATGATAGTTTATATTATCATTTGCTTATATTTTTCAATATGTTAAGTATTAATCGGCTAATACTTTGAATCATATAAATTCTGAATCTTCAATATATGTATGAAAATCTTCTACTTGGAAATTATACACTATTAAAGGGGCACAAGTTTAAATAATCGAGTATCAGAAAAAATCTAATTGTTTATCTAATATATCTAACCCATTGCGAAAAATTGATATACATACTTCTGTTTCTTCTTCATCGAACATGGGATGATATTCTTCCATTTCTTTTGTTATTACTCCCAAATTACTCCCATAAAACAGTTTTTCATAAACATCCCTCGTTAGTTCATCATCAGAATTACCTATAAAATTTTCATTAGTTGATCTAGCTATATCTCCAAATATATTCCAAATATCAAACAGCTCACGACAATTTTCTGATAACATAATGCTTTTTATTTTTTCAATGATATTAGTAATATCAATAATATCATAGGTTGTTATGCCTTGTTCAAGGACAATCCCACTATTTTTTGTAAAACTAATCGCCTCATGGCTACTTTTAAATACAGAAATCTTATTTTTATGCACAACAAACCCATCTACATCGTCATCGTTAGCATACCAAATTGAAAATAAATCTTTGTTACTATAAAATATTTTTATTAAATAGTATTTTTTCATAACATTATCACCTGCTTTCTTAAAATAATAGCATTATCACTTATTTTTTACTTTTGGGATTTTGAAAACCGCTTTCAAAGTATTTTTTTAGCTTATTGTGGTCTGTTGTTGGCCCCTTTGGAATTTTATCTTTAGGTATTTTATCAACATCCCCTATTACTCGAAGAGCAGCATCTCCTGGTTTTTCACCCACAAACGGTTTCTCCCCTTTAAATCGTTCTGGTACATCATTTTTTCTTCCATGCTTTTGACCACTTCCTGTTTTCGGTACTTGGTATTCTGCACCTGCATTATGAACCAAAATACAACTATCACCTACATGATATGTATGGAAGTCTTCTACTTGGAAATTATACACTGTTACAGGATTTTCCACAAGTTCAACTTTAATATCTTCTACATATAGAATCTTGCCGTTAGAATCAATGAGTTTACTGCCAATGTTAAGTTCATCAGCATTAACAAATCCCAAATCTTTAACATAAAATGGATGCTCTCTTGTTGTTTTAATTAACTCGCCGTTGATTGTCAAATGTACAAGTTCTGTTGTTTCTCGTATGTAAGTTTCAAGCACTGTCTTCTCAGCAGTTTCAAAAGTATCTGAATTTGTTGAGACTACCTTGTCGCCCGCCTTGATATTTTCAATTGCTATTAACCCAGTTGCAGTCATAATCATGGTTCCTGCAACAAAACACTTCATTGTAGACGTTGCGCCTGCGGTGAAAATAGCTAGTGCATTAACACCCATTTGGAATCCATTATAAAGTGCAGACGAGTGCAATCTTTGGTTAAACTGTACTAATGGATTTGAAGAGTCAAAGAAGCCAATACCCATAGCAAGCATATCAAATCCATCCAAACCAAGTGAAATCACTTTTGTCACTTTTGATGTAATCTTTATGGCTTTCCCTAATTTACTTATACATTGTATACTTTTCCCGACAGTAGCACCTAAAGCGCCTATTCCCGCACAGGCCGCTCCAGTTATCGCACCTGAGACGGCCCCACTTAATGCACCATTCGCAAATCCTTCTAAGAATGAACCTCCACTCATTGCACTGGTTATTCCACCCATGACCCCGCCAATCAGGGCCCCGGATAAAGCTCCCCAAAATGCTCCTGCAAGAATAACCGCTAAAACACCGCCAGTCAATGTCATCGCAATTCCCAAAGCTACTATAATTACGACTGCAAGAACTATTTTAGCTAATGATTTCCAATTATCCTTACACCACTCGCCAACTTTCTTAAAACCATCTTTGATTTTTTCCCACTTGCTTTTCTCACACTCTGGCTTTAAGTAGTTGTATTTGTCATAGAAATTGTCTTTACGTTTCTTAACAACATCGGCCACATTTCCATCAATACGAACTACGTCTGCTGTGAGATTCTCCATGTTTTGGTTTAACGTATCAAGGGAAGCAATTTTTTGTTCTTGTGTTTGGGTCGATGTTTGTATAGAACTCATTACGTCATCCAAATCACATACACTTTTATTAATGGTTAAAGTCTTAGTTTTAAGTGCAGAAAGTTCAGATTTATAATCACTTACAGCTTGTTTAACACCTTTTATCAAACTTGGCATCTGATTAACTTTACTAGCATATAATGATATTGTTGCCATATGTATTATCCTCCTCTTTATTTAATCTTATATCAAGTCTTTTAGTCACTCTCTAAGTTACGTTTTTTCCTTATATTACGTATAATTATAAAAGCTACTATTATGACTAGTATTACAGAAGACACTATACTTACCCATAACCAGAAAAAGCCGATATGAATATTTTCTTTTTCTTCTATATTGTTTGCATTTCCTGCAATATCGTTAATTATAATTCCCACGTTATGCCAACCCTTTTCAAGAGTAAATTCTAAATTATTATCTTCACTAGAATATTCAAATTCAATTTCCTTGCCATTGTCATATACCTTGCACTGATTCTCATCTATTAACTCACTAATATTAGAAATAGTAATTGTTTGATTGTCATCTCCATAGTACCAATTCCATGATTTGAGTTCTTGTGGTATATTGCAGGTCGGTGCAATATTATCAATATGCATTTTACCTAAGTCTATCCTGCCACCTTCATTTTTTACTGCTAGATGTAACTCAACGTCCGTATCATCTTGGAAATTCTCCTTGAAAAAATCGGCTTTAAGCGTGAAATTGTAGATTCCTACTCCATAAATGCTGTCGTCTATTGTTGCTTGTGCATTTGTAATTATTTCATCAGCATTATTATCCCTTAAAACAATATCTATACCTGTATCTTTCTTTGTAAGTACAAATATTTTAATATCACTGAAATTATCCGGTCTTTTACTAATCGCATCTCCATTTTCATATTGAAAAGAATATACTCCTGTTTTTTCAGCTAAATTACTATCTAGTATGTATGCTAATACATCTTGCTCAACCATCCTGGCATATGTATTTACATTCAAAAGACTTTCGTTTCCTGCTATATCAACTGCAATTAACTCTACCGAATAAATTCCATCCTCTATGAAATTAGGTAACGTAAATATATTTCCCTTTATCTTTCCAGACTTTTCGCTATCTTCATCCAAATATACCCTAACTGGTCTAATTACAGTTATAGCTTCTGAGCTTGTATAATCTGGTATATACATTGTTAAAACATAATTGATATGATCTATATTTAAATCATAAAACTCAACAGTAGGTGCTGGATCATCTTTTCTTAAATAGGGGTATACATCTAAGAATTCAATATCATTCTCATCAACTATAAGATCATTTCTAGCCCAAACACTTGGCGCTGTTTGATCAACTTCAAATACTACCGTACTACGACTCTCAACAACATTCTCGGCTAAATCTGTTGGTGATATTTCCACTTGATAAACTGCGTCTCGACTCAATGTAAAGGAAATAGTATGTGTGTCCCCATCAGACACCCATTCAGATCCGTCCACAGATTCCATTGTTGCATCCATAAGTTCATCAATACTGTGCTCTTCACCAGCTTCCTTTTGTGTAACCTTCAGATTAATTAAATCAGGATCAAAATTATGCTCAGTTACTTTTATTGTTACTGTTTTGTCTGTATTGAAACTATTCTCTGTTGCACTATTGCTGAACTCAGCAAAATTCTCTTCTACAACAGGGCTGGTTTTATCCACATAAAACAGTTTTTCATTTCCACCACTGAAATTAATAGTTGCTTCATGATTACCTAAATCCTTACCAGTAACATCAAATGTATAATCTCCTTCGTCAAAATCAATAACAGCAACATATTCTGTTTTTGATATTTCTGTAAAAGAGACCGTTGGTACTTGACCATATTCATTTTCGATAGTAGCCATAATCAAGTTAGGATCAAAATTTCTTTCAATTACCGTTACATCCGCAATACGATTTGCGTTGTAATAATAATTGTTTTTACTTTCATCATTGCGGAATGCTACATTTATTACTGGTGGAGTTTTATCAATAGTAATTTCCTCACTCTGAATATTTTCCGTCTTATTACCAGAATTATCTTTTACGTCAAAAGTCAACACAATATCATTATCATCAGAACTGAATGAAAATGTTTTTGTTAATTTTGTAACAAGATTAGAATCCATTTCTAAAACTACCCAGTCATCTTCCAATATGTCTCCCACATTGTATCCCATATTGTTAACCAATATACTTTTTCTCTCCAAAGACTCATTTTCAGCACTTTGAGAATATCCAATTTCTTTAATACCTGAATCGCTATCAGACACAACAACAGAAAAACTCATATCAGAAACATATAGCTTATTATCATTTGCATCCTTATAGTTTGTGGTATCATTATTCGTAATACTAATTTCAGGACAAATATCATCAATTACAAATGCCCTTGTTGTTTCTTCACTTGATACATTGCCAGTATGATCAAATGCTTTTACAAATACTTGTCCCTTAAAGCCTTGTGGAATAGTAAGTAGCGCCATACCATCTACAACATTTTGTGTTCCGTTGGTCTCCTCAATTACCGCTCCATTTTGATAAGATACCAAACGATATTCTATCCTATCAAGTCCTGAAGATGGTTCCTGATCTGTAATTTGAATAACAGTAGTAAATTCTGTTTTAAAATAGAATCCATATTCTAAATATTCAATAAACTCTGATGTTTCACTAATACCATTCGATGTTTCTGGTATAAATCGATAGCCTGTTATAGATGGATTATCTGTATCTTTATATACCATGTTGCTTGCAGAATACTCATTTCCGGCATTATCAATAACGGTTACTTCAATCAAATAAGAACCATCTTCTTCACTTATTCCTTGATTAGTATTAATCCTAAATACTTCCTCATGGGTTTCTGTATTGTAGAAATCGGAGTTAACTGATTTCCCGTCCGCATCAGTTAAAATATCAATATCATTAATCTTAATCTGGACAGAATTAATACCAGAATCTTCATCTTTAACAGTAGCTATAAATGATACATCATCAGAATACCAATTCTTATTGTTACAATCCGTAAAGACAGCTTCTGAGAATGAAATATCAATTACTGGATTAACCGTTTCAATTATCAATTTGTCACTTTTTAAGTTAGAATTTATAATAGTAGGTGTTACGGGAACACCGTCTGGATTGTCATCATCTTTACCAGTAATATTAGCTACATTATCAGTAGCCACGGCTGCTAATGCTACATCTAAAAGCCTTGTTTCAGGTAATATATTTTCAGGCAAAATAAATTCTGCTTTATAAGTTCCATCGTCAAGGGCCGTTGCAACTTGTGGAGAACCTATAGGTTCACCATCAGCATATAGGGTAATTGTACTGATTCCTGATGTTGCTCCATATCGATCGTCAGCAATAACTGTAATCCTTACTTTTTCATTAAAGAAATTTCCAAACGTCAAAAATCTAAATATCTTACTTATAACATCATCGTTTTCCTTATCAATATTAAATCCTACAATCTTAGGATTTGTCGTATCTATAAATACTTCTGCAATAGCAGTTTGATCATTCCCATAATTATTAACAGCAATAACTTCTATCACATTTTTTCCATCTATAGGATTTTGGTCTGTATTAATCGTAAATATTTCTTCCATTGTCTCAGATTCAGAGAAGTTGTCCTCTACAACTTTATCGTTCTTATCTGCTTCAATAATCTTGTCGTTGATTTTAATTCTTACTGAATTAATACCACTACTTTCTGTACCAACAGTTACTGTAAATTCTACGTTATCACCATACCAATTTTCTTCTCCATTTGTATGTATCGCTTCACTGGTTGAAACAATTGAAATGGTTGGTTTTTCTGTTTTAAGGCTAACAACATCACTTTTTGCGTTGGTCGTTACCTCGGTTGGCTTCTTTTTATCAGACTCATTTCCTGCATTATCTTTTGCAGATGCCGAGATAACATTATTCTTGAAGTCTTCAAGGGTAAGAGTAAATGTGGCTGATCCCCCATAAGCAAGTTTTGTGCCAATTTCAGTACTACTATCATTACTATTACTATACAGCGTAATTTCTTTTACCCCTGATGTGGCAATGCCAGTATCCTGAGCTGTGACTTTAACCTCAATTTCATTGTTATAAAAAGTCCCAGAAGGTAAAAAATTTATATCTCTAAAACCAACATCGGCATTCATCCTTTTGAATTCAAATTCAGTGACTTCCGGAGCTGTCTTATCAATTTTTGCATAAATAGTTTGGGGATTAGATACATTACCCGCCTTATCAATGGCATACACATAAAAAGGTGTATTGTTTTGTTCCCCTTCAATTGTAAATGAATAAGTTTTATCTATAATATCAACGACATTTTCTGCTTCTGCCAACACCAGCGCTTTATCTAATAGGGTATTTTCACTATAAACTACTCTTTCTAAACCAGATGATAGTTCTTTATTATCTCCATCCCTTACTTCACCCACTATGGTTTTATCCTTATTTGTCCATTCCATAGACGGAATATCGACAAGATTCGGAGCAGTCTTATCAAAAATTATTTGTATAGGATCTATTTCAACCTCAAACCATTTATTCCAGCCTAGCTTAGAATTATCGCATACCTGGATTTTAGTTATCAGTACTGAGTTTGTAAACCTTATTGATGTACCATTGCCAGAATTCTTTATACTAATTTTTGTATATGGTGATTGGACCTTAAATGTTATGGAAGCATCATTGTTATTTAAAAAATTATAAACCTTTACGCCACCAGATGTCATCGGATAACCTTCTATAATATTTTTATCTTCATAAATAATATCAACATATTTAGATATATTTTCAGTTAAAACTTCCATTTTTGTAAAAATTACTTCTATAGTATGTGCTCCTCTGATTGATGAAAGGACATAAGAACAAGCTATGTCATCATCTATAGAAGTATAATTATCAACCGGTGAACCATCTAACAAAACTCCTCCAACATAATAACCTTCATATGGAGTTAATAAAAGGGTTAAATCCTCGCCATAATTAACCGTTTGCTTTGGTTTAGCAGATATTCCATTAACAGTGATAGTTCCATTTTCAGGATATACAATCTCAATCTCAAATTGATTAATTGCAAAAGAAACAGATACGGTATGAGTTGCATCAACATCAGTAAATGTGAGTTCAAATGAAGTTGTAGTTGTATTGCCAACGTCAATATTTTCAACTCCATCAATTAATACACTTTTTATATAATAATTTTCTTTTGTATCCACCTTAAAACTGGGATTTTCACCTTCAATAACCTCAACTTGACCAACTTCCGTATGGGCAATATTATTCCAAGTTATCTTACCATCTGCATTAACCGAAAATGAAGAAGTCATAAACGGAAATTGTGCATTTAAGTTATTTATATCATCCTCGCTATTAACAGAACCCAATGTAACAGGACTCGTATATTTGAAATTTGTCGGAGTTAGATAAAAAGTATAATCTTTATTTTTATAAATTGTTGCTTTAAATGTACCATTATTTTCAAGATTAACTAAACCTGTATCATAACCATCATAAGAAACAACTCCACCTTCCATATAAGGAAAGCCATCTTCGTTTGTTATTTGACCAGAGACTTCTATTGTTTCTAATTTTGTAAACTTATAATCTTTGTAAGAAATATTATGCCTATCATCAGTAATGCCTGTCTCACTATAATCCTCATACCCAATCATACCTTTGATTTCAAGTTTGTATGACTCATCTGAGTTATAAAAGTTACTAAATATTGCCTCACCATTAATTATAGACTTTTCTAATGTATCTGTTGAATCCTCTTCATTTGTCAGTGTAACTATAATATTTCCTTTAATTTCCTTGTCAACTTCAACAGTAATTGTAGGTGCAACTGCTGAAAGCACATGAAGTGGGGATGATATTGGAATCATTCCCACAATCAAGATAATTGTCATCATAATAGCAAAAAAACGTTTTGAACTTGTCTTAATCAATTTAGTCATTTTAAATACCTCTCACATTTGCTTTTCACTTAATATATTTGAAAAAGTTTTATAAAACGTACCCTTTGTCTTAGATCTTTTATATTTATAAAAATACATTAGCATTCCAATAAAAAAACATAAAAATGCTAAAACTATAAACCCATATAAAGGTACTAAAACAAAAGGTGAATTATATTTCAAATCAAGAGCACTTTCAATTCGTGAATATAATCCCGAAAATATAAGCACAGCAGCTATTGCTATAAACAACAATAAGAAATACAACAAGGATTTTACATATGAACTAACAACATACTTAACTATTAAATATTTCTCAAATATTTTTCTCATTATATCTCCCCTCCAGCAGTAATACTTTTAAAGAATTCTTGTATTTCTGGTCTGCTTAACTCTGTATTACTTTCAATTATTTTAATGTTTTCATCATTATCAAGTACATTTTTGAGTTTAATAACAGCATTATGAAATTCAGCATTATCTTGGTATTCTATTAGGGTTTCATATGCCGCCATAACTTCTGTTTTTCCCACTTCAACATTAAAAATTGCCCTTGCCAAATTATAACCAATACTTTCATCTGTTACATCTAACTTTACAATCTCAGTTGAGATTTCTTTGAACCTTTTTGTATTTGCTTCTCGCATTATTTCATCAATGTGTTCAGGCAATAGTGTATTATTATTAATTTGTTCTAAAAGTTCTACTAACATTGTTGCCTCATACTCAGATATATCACTGTTTGTATATGTAAAACGTGCTATTTTTTTATAAACTTCATCTACTCTGTTTGCTGGAGCAGTGGTAATCATATCTTTAGATATTTCTTCTAATTTATAAAATTGGGTATCATTGTAATTAGAAGTTAAATTGTCCCATTTTCCCTCAGCAATATTAAATGCCATAAGGTGATATATGAAATATATTATTAGAAATACTGAAAATAGTGAAAGCATGCTTCCACACATATTAAAAGCATTTTTAACTTTTATATTTTCTTCCTTTATAATTGTTGGTGCGGAATCTTTTGCATTCTCAATATCTTTTTTTATATCCTTATAAGAATGATAATAATCTTTGTTATCCAAGTCATTATAGTTACTAGTTCGTTTTTTAGTGCATTTCTTAATAATATTTTCCAATTTTTTATGATAAAAAATAGATGAGCATGATAAATCCCT
This sequence comes from Lachnospiraceae bacterium, assembly GCA_031555415.1. Classification (GTDB taxonomy): domain Bacteria; phylum Bacillota; class Clostridia; order Lachnospirales; family Lachnospiraceae; genus CAG-303. The sequence goes on from JAVBUL010000098.1 coordinate 23,865, forward strand.
ATTAAAATAAGCATCATCATTCAGAAAATTGTCTCTATAAAAATCATGAATATCATCTGAAAACTGTTTTTTCTTTGTGACTAACTCAAAAATATTTAAACACTCCCAAAAAGTCACCCCAAAAGAGAATATGTCACTTTCAATTGACATTTTTTCTTCCTTAAAATCTTTGTTAAAAGGAAATACTGAATTATTTGTAGCCTTGACATAACATTCCGGTGCCGCATATCCTAATGTTCCATATTCATACATTTTATCTAACGTTTCATTCTTGTTATAATCTACCTCAGATAAATTATTTTCCACAAATCTGTTAGCTTTGGTAACTTTTTTTGATTTTCCAAAGTCTATCAATACTAATTCTTTACCATATCTAGTTACCATTATATTTTCTGGCTTTATGTCTAAATGCAAAATGTTTTTCTGTTCTGTAACAAACTCCAAAATTTCACATAGATTTATCATAAAGAGCAAAATTTGATCTTGATACTTCAAAGTATTGTCATAGTTATAGCTATGATTAATAGCTGACTTTTCATCATTATTAAAATCATGATAATTTATAATATTGTTTAATCCATTACTTAAAGGTTCTATTCTCCTAAGTTTCCAGTATTCTTCTCTACAAAACTCCTCAAGAGACCAACCATCAATAAATTCTTCAACAACACAAAAATAAGAATTGCTATTTATGACTCCACTGGTAATTTTATTGCAAGTCAAGCTAAAATCGCCTAAGTCATCCACAACATCGTCTATTCGAACAATGGATCTACATTCCCTCAATTCTTCAAAGTTCTTCCATTCTTCTGTTTTAAAGACTTCTAATCTATCAACAATCTTTTCATCAATTAAAATAGTCTTTGGTTTGAATTTTAATACACAAGAAAACTGCAAACCACCATCGCTTTTAGTCTTTAAGCCTTTATAAACAATACTCTCTGTACCAATGGCAATAAAGCCATCTTTATTTATACCATAAGATGTATCTATAATATATTTGTAAGAATTACCGATAATTTCATTTCTCATTTTTCTTCAAACTCCCTTTTTCCGAAAAAATCAAATTAAATATAGATTCTTCTGAATTATCTTTAAGAACTGTAAGTTCTTCTATTTCTTTTTTTTCTATCACATTGCCTATAGTGACAGCAGTACCAATTGACGGCTTACTCATATCACTTATCCTCCAATTACTATAATGTTATCTCTTCTGTCTATTCCCTATTGGGCTGACTGAGGATTTCTGTTAAAAGTATCAAGATCCTCATCTAGTTTTGTATAGCTATCCTTCACATCCTTAACCACGCCATTGTTTATTCCATCTAAAACATCCTTGACACCACCTATTTTTTCAAGTATATGGTCTGTTTCGGTTTTATACTCGTCAGCGCCCTCCCCTTCCCATTTTTTTAGTAAAGTGGTATTAATTTTTTCAAACTTTGTTTTGATAGCATCAAATTCCTTAATTACTTCTTGACTTTTACTTTCAAATTTTGCAAGTTTTTCAATATCTGCTGATACAAAATTTCCATCTGCCATAATAGTCATCTCCTTATATAATATATTTAGGTTGATAAAGGTAACCCTACCTTTTGTTTAATACATAATTGCTATACAAATTGCTTTATCTTAAATTATGGATAATTGTTTAATTAACCTTCTTCCACAATCCCTTAAATGAACCTTTCGGATATACCAACCGCCAAACAGTTTCGCACTTTTTGCATTTATACCATTCTTCTTTGAATTGTCCATATTTTTTCCAAACATGAACCTTATGTATCGCTTTGTTTTTAGTCCATTCCATAACATCCATTAACCACAGTTCAAATTCAGGTGGTGAAAATCCATCAACTTCTTCAAACGTATCACAAATGCAACTTATATTTACTTTACTCGACTTGATATTCTCATCATCAATATATACAAGTGGATTTCCATGGTAATCAAAAAAGATAGCCTTGCATTCATCATCAACAAATACAGTGCGGTAGCTCCCATCCCAAACATATTTGTGTGCCACTCTCATAATTTCTAATTTCTCGTTTACAGTCATCGGTGCATCTGTATTGTTGGACAACCATTCTGTGGAGTTTATCCATGCAATAAAACTACTACCTAATTCACCATGAAACCTTATTACCTTACCTTTATATTCCATATCAAGATTACTTTGTCTAAGTGAAATTTTTTTCATTATTTTTTATCTTCCTTCTCATTAGCAATGTTACTTGTTGCCTGTCCTGCGCTAAATAATCCTGAGAAAAAGGACCCTATTTGAAAAACTCTAGGAACAACCGTTGTCATTTGATTTAAAGTTCCATAATTATTGATCAGTGTAAGACTAGTTATGTTAGGATTAATGTTAAGCAAAACCCTCTCTGTATTAAGCCAAATTTCACCTATTTGTGTTCCATTTGACAAATATTGACCAACTTCAGATCCAATAAGCGCAGTAGCATTTCCAGAAGAGTTCACCACCATTATTAGTGGCAAATGCGTTGGAAACACTTTCACCATTTTTGCCCAAGCCAACCCAAAATGTAGACTTATTAGGACCAAAATCTGCTACGAACTTATCCGCATTCTTAATTGCATCTCTAAACCTAGTATTCTTTAAATATGACTCACTGTATTGCTTCAAGCTAGCATTTGAAATACCCTTAACTAAATTATATATTGACCCAATAGAATAAAATCCATTTGAAATCGCACTTGTCCAATTCATTACTGTTTGCAATGTTTTAAGGGAAGATATTTTCTGTTCCTGCGTTTGAGAAGACGATAGTATAGAACTGATTACATCATCCAAATTATATACGCTTTTGTTGATTGCTAAAGTCTTCGTTTTAAGTGCTGTTAACTCAGATCTATAATCGGTTACAGCTTGTTTGACATCTTTTATCAGACTTGGCATCTGGTTAATTTTATTAGAATATAATGCAATTGTTGATATATATATCACCTCCTAATTAAATATATTTAAATTTTCTTCTAATTTTCAGGGTATAATCTATAATAATAATCTTTACCATATTGTGTTTGTATACATTCAAATACGGCTTCTTCCTTTGTAAAAACCATATATTTAATCTGGTTATCATCATTCTTATTGTAAGGATATATAATAAACGGAGATGGTTTATTATTAAAATCATTATTATCTTTAAAAATTTCATCATAAACTATTTCATTATCCTTCACGAAAATAATGCCTGCTGAAATATCAATATTTCTGTTATATTTTAACCCAATTGCCTCATTTATTTCTTTAGCAGTTGCTGCTGGCGTGAATATAATTACCCTATCCCATTCAAAACTTGTAAAATCAGATAATGTTATATTAACCACATTGTCTTCACTACAGAATTTAATAATTTTATCTTCAAGTGTATTTTTATGGTTTTTAAAAATAAAAAAGAGTAAAATTAAAAAAATTCCCAAACAGGCAACTCCGATTACTTTTTTGCCCATATAACACCTCCTATTTCTTGTTATAATATTTATCATCAGGTGGAAAACCGTTATCATCAAGTGTCTCTAACGTTCTAATTGCCTCTTCATACCTTTCTTTCGAAAGTTTTTCTTTTACAATCACAAAACCTCCATCTGTTTCTTGCACAACATTTAATCCCTGTGTATGATAGTAATTCAATACATCCTTTGCTATATCTTTCATTGTTCCATTAGGCTTGCTTGATTTACCAATTTCTCTACCAATAATATTATTTAACAAATCAACAGCTTCATCAGCTTCGCTCATACTATCGAATTTATGTGTATAAACATCATTAATACCATTAAGCGCCTGATGGTTTTTTTCATGAGAATTACCAACTCTCAATGCAGTATTCTCACCCCATTTATTAGTAATTGTAGCCATCCATATCGCATGACGAAAAGCATTCACTTCTGACCCTTCCCCAACTTCATTATCTTTAAAATCAAACGCCCACGAAAACCTTGATGCATTTGTACTGATATTAGTATTACCCTCTCCTGATTTAACTTCACCAATTTTTATAGCCTTTATAGGGTGATGTAAAGCAAATCCAATTGTTTTTAATTTATCACTTTTAAAAATCTTTCCAGCAATATCAAAAATATATCCACCCAAACAAGCATAAGCTGTAATAAGAACTATTCCCGAAACGACCATACTTATTGCTGTTGCTATTCCTAACGATATACCCAATCCAGTTAACACTGTAACTAATGCCGATCCTATTGTAGATATAGCAACAGCTATTGCGATTATTGCCCCGATAATAATAGCTATTGCAATTATTGTTCCAATAACAATAACTAATGTAGTAATAATTTTCTTCAACTGCTCTTTGCACCATGCTCCAACCTTTTTGCAACCATCCTTGATTTTTTCCCAAGTACCCTTTTCACATTCTGGCTTTAAGTAGTTGTATTTATCATAAAAATTGTCTTTACGTTTCTTAACCTCATCAGCCACATCACTATCGACATGAATAACTTTTGATGTAAAAGTTTCTAAGTTCTTATTTAACGTATTAAGTGAAGATATTTTCTGTTCCTGAGTCTGAGAAGACGACTGTATGGAGCTAATTACATTATCCAAATTACATACACTTTTGTTAATTGATAAAGTCTTCGTTTTAAGTTTTAATAATTCCGATTTATAATCTGTTACAGCCTGTCTAATATCTTTTATCAGATTTGGCATCTGATTAGTTTTGTTAGCATATAACGCTATTGTTGACATATAACACCTCCTATTTAATGTTTAATAAATTTTAACTTTAATAGGTTATCTGCCTCAACATCATAAGCATACCCATCACCCATTTCACATCTGGCATAATCTTCTTTTAAAGATTTAACATCCATATTACCAAAAATAGTTTTTTGTCCACGTTCTCCTGCAAATTCAGCAATATTATCAAGTAAAAAGGCAGTAGAAATCACATTATTGAAAAATGAATTTTGCTCGCCATCACTAATCTTTTGTACATCTGAAAATATAAACAAAAATCCTTGTTCCTCTGCTATAGCTACTAACTGAGGTAAAATTATATTAATAAAAAACTTATTTTCATTGGCATTTAAGTAAATTAGCTTGCTTTGTATTACGAATATGGTAAATGGCATTTGCTCATTTTTACAATCTGGAATCTTATTATATTCCTTTGAAAGTTCTTTACTTACACCATACATTCCTGCTAGAAACCGTTTATCTATGTTTAAATAATTTTCATTTAGATATACATAAAATTGTTGAAGTGGCGACAATTTCTTTGTTTTTGTTGTATCATCATTCAAAAATAATTCTATTTCATCAAATTTATTAATTAAAACAGAATCTATATCACTACAAATACCTTCGTATATGGATTTCAGTTGATTTCGTCCATCATCAAAGAAAACCACCCTAGCATCTCTTTTTTGTTCAACAAATCCATTAATAAGTAGATTTAATAAATTAGTCTTACCAAATTCCTTCTTACCATAGATAGCAATAACATGAGACTTTTCTAAATCAATATTTACTGGATAAAAATCAACATAATCCAAGCCCACGCTTACTAAACTTTTTGAAACAGCATCTTCATCTTTAAAATGTTGCTTCAGTTCCTCATATTTATCTATTGTCAACTCTTTAGGAAAGGTTTGATATTTTTTTACGCATCTTGAATATTTATTTTCAAAGTATGAGAATTTTTGTTTAGTTTTTTCAATAAAAGCATCTTCTGTATCTGCATTCCCATCTGAATCTTCCCTTCGAAAAGGAAGAGTACATTGAACTTCATATGGCAAATTCATTCGGAAGGTTCCTGTAACACCATCGGGTTTAACTGTTACATTTGCAAAACCATGACCAGGATTATTACCTATTACGTCAACTTTACCAATAAATATTTCCGTATATTTATCTTGAGGCATTTCAAATGCAATCTTCTGTTTAAAATTTCCAAGATAAGATATAATCCCTTTTGTATCAACTGCTGTTACAATAATAGTGATCCCTTTTGACAATCCATCACGACATAGTTTTGCCAATTTTTCGTGATATGACATATATCTAGGTTCGTCAATAAAAGAGTTAAGATTATCAATTATAAATGTGGTGTGCAGAGGTTGAGTATCAGAATCCCTATAATTCTTTCCGTTTAAATCTTTGATATTATCTTTTAAAATGTTGTCCATAATCTTAAAAACACGTTTGACATATTCCTCGTTAGAGTTGTCAAAATAAGCAGATACCAGAGGCATATCTCTATATTCAGATAAACCTCCTCCAAAATCGAGAATAAAAACCTGCTCCTGTTTTTCATCATATTGCTTATGTAGAATATTCACTAGTGTTTTAATAAAAGTCGTTTTTCCACTCATAGCAGATCCAAATAAAGCTACATTTGAATCCAACAAATCAACAACAAAAGGTGGTTGCAATTGAATTATAGGAATATCAAATTTGCCTAATGTACACAATATTTTTTCAAGACTCATTTTAACTCCTCCACTCTGTTTCATCTGACATTTTACCTGGTAAAGGTGGTAAAAATATCTGACGCGGTTTTTCCATATCTTTGCTTATCTCAATTATTGTATTAACTATATATGCAAGTTGTGTGTCGTGTTCATTAATATGTTCGTTATTTTTCTTCTCAATTTCATTATCTTTTTTGGATGAGTAAAAATCGTTGTTAAACTTGCCTGAATTTGGAACTTGTGTAACAATAACAGGAGGTTCAATATTAAGGTTTTTATTTGCACCTGTATATGCTGATTGGAAATATTCAAATCTTGTTCCTGTTCCTACAAGTAAATAAGCACGTCCATTAAGTGGCATTGTTGGTGCCGCTGCAACAGGACTGTCTATCATTTCCTTTGAGGCTTGTTTTGTTGCTACCTTTAGACAAATTCTAGCCTTTGAATTTACTCTAATATCATCAGTAATTGCTCCTTCAATGTTCTGTGAAACAAGTACAATGTGAAATCCCAAAGTTCGGCCTACACGTGCAATTGTAGTAATTTCAGCTATAAAATCAATGTCGTTACTTTCACTTGAAAATCTTTTCAACTCAGTAAATTCATCAACAACTAAGATAAGATGAGAAAGAGATGAAAACTCTTCTAAATCTTTATTCAAAACTTCCACTTGTTTTTCATTTAGTCTCTTCTTTAATTTTTTAATTTTCTCATAATTATTGGAATCGTTCTCTAACCCTTTTATTTCTTTAATAACTCTAAGTGCTCTAATATAAGAATCCACATTATCAACACCTAAGCTTGAAAGTAACAATTTACGTCTCTTTATTTCGGCATTTAAAGATTCAAGAAATCGTTTTAACATATATGCAGCAGAAGTTCCTTCTTCCTCACCCGCAGTATCTGTTACTGCTCCTACACAATGTGGTAAGTCTCCTAATCGATCGGAAAAACCTCCACCTTTCATATCAACAAGCATTAGATTCAAATCCATTGGAGAAAACTTCATGCATAATCCTATTAAGTATGTAATTATGGTTTCAGACTTTCCTGATCCTGTTGTTCCTGCCACCAGCATATGTGGTCCATCTGCTTTTTCGTATAAATCAAGATACATAAGCCCATGTTCATTTTTTCCAACAGCTACACAGAGATTTCTAGTAACATCATTTTGTTCTATACTTTTCCAACTTTCTAAAATGCTTTTACTTACCTCATCGTTTTGTACCTTTTCCACGTTATAATCGAAAACTTCAAATAGTGTAACCATGGACGGAACTTTTCCATTTTCAGCAATTCTAGTGTAATATATGGCACTTAATTGCTTAAATGCTTGTTTAAATCTTTCATTATACTTTTTCTCTTCAAAAATATATTCATTTTGAAAATGCTTATATTCAATTAACTTATCAGTATCGTTTGCTTTAGTACTATCATCATTGCTTTCACTTAAAACATTAAGAGTCTCTCTACTAAGAACGTTATATCTTAAACTACTTTTTCTTCCTTTAGTATTATCTTTATCAATATTGACTATATTGCCACAGTATTTTGGAAGTTTATCTTTTACTGATTGTATGAAAATAAAAGTAAGCCCCATTGAATTTACATATGGTTCTCCCTCTTTTGGTACTTCTGGTAAGAATTTTGAAAAACCAGTTTCTTTAATATCGTAATCATAAAAAACAATACAAACAATCTGTGTAAGCTTCTGACCTGAACTTTCATCTTCTTTATCCTCATTTTTTGTTTTGGAGCGTTCATTCATAACACTAAGCAATTGTCCAAAAACAATACCCGAACTATCTTTATCGAATACAAATTGAGAAATTTCGCTAAAAAGTTCATTTGTATGTGGTAAATATTTATAATTTTCTATAATTTCATTTTGCTTAGCAGTATTGTCTTCTTTGTCAAAGAAAAATACAAATTGTAAATCTTCTGGCGAATGATAATATGCTAATTCAAATATAATATGTTTAATAAAATTTTTAGAAGTTTCATCGTCACCAGATATTACGCCTAAAGCTCCACTTGATTTTAAATCCAATAATAATGGGGGTTTACTTTCATCATCACTTCTTAAATAATTAAATCCAATAATCTCATTATTATCTTTACTATCCACACCTTTATTGGCAAAATTGTAGGCTAAATCAGTAAGCAAGAATTTATTTTTATCTTCTTCCGCTCTTTCTGCTGGTGTTAATTTTTTTCGTCTTCTTTCATCTTTTTTTGATGGAAGTATTATCTTAATTTTATCTCCATATTTTTTATAATATATGTCGTAAAAAATGTTATCTTTTTTCTCACTTCTTATTTCAAAAAGTGGCTTCACTTCATTAGATGTTCCAAGGGATATCTTCATAAAGTCATTATCATTTTGCGAACGTGAAAAAATACTACCATTAATTTCTGAAGTATTGTTAAAAAGTGTACCCATGCTTGGGTATACACTATTTAAGTATTTTATATCACTTTTTTGCCACTCTTTTATTAATTTAATTTTTCTATGAATATAATTTTCATAATTATTTTTCCATTCTTCAATATTTTTTTTATAATCTTTTCTTTGTTTCATATAATTATAAAAAGAAGTAACCATTGCAACAACGCCCATAGCTCCTGACATCAGTAGCATTGTATTTCCCATGCTTGCAGCACTTGGGGCAAATAACATAACAAGATAACGTGCTAATAACATTCCACCTGTAGACAATACCGTAGGTACAATAACATCTAGAAATGATGACTTATCTTTCTGTGGCATATCATTTGGCGGAATAATATCAATTACTGAAGGTTCTATAACATTTAATCTCCTAGTACTTATATTATATTCCAACGCATCATTATCTTTTAATATATAGCTATTTTCAACCTTGTTAAATAAAGCTGATGGCGTTACTTTAATGTCCATGGTAAACAAAACACAGCTAGATGTTACAAATCCAAGCTCGTCTAATTTCATCTCAAACACTTTTGTGTCATTAATTTCTTCTGTAAAATCAATAATATTAAAATCACCTTTAGAATTATAAAGGACTTGTAATTCTTTTCGAGATTTTAAATATTCTTCTAAAAAATTAAAGAGTTCTTCGTAATCGCCTACTTTTTTCAAGCCATAATATATAGATTCGACAAGTGCTTTAAGAGTAATATCTTTCAACACAAGAAAAGATACTTCTTCTGAAATATTATCACTTATAAACTTTGCTGAAATCATTATCTCATTATTTTTCATAGTCCTATCCTTTCAAAGCTTCCAAATCCTTATTCATTATTTTGAGTAGCTTTTTTAATTCTGAATTAGCATCAGGAATCTTTGCCATACTTTTCTTAGGAAGCTGTGGTTTATTTTCCTCTAGCTTTGTAAAGGATTTAACAATAATGTTTGGTGTCTCAATTGTAGCTATATTAGGTTGAACTTTTTCAATCTTATCAAAAGGTTTTGTTTTAATATGTACTTTAGTAATAATAGGTAAATCTATCTTTTCATTTGTAGGTCTTTCAAAAGACTTTACTTCCATATTCAATTTATTAACCTTTGGCAAATCAGGATTAATTTGTTCCAGTTTGTTAATTTTTTTAGCTTGAATACTAGGCGTAGATACCTTCGGCAAATTCGGCGTAACGCGTTTTGTTTTCTTGAAAGAATGTATGTTAATATTTGGTTTAACAACAGTTGGCAATTCAATATTTGACTGTTCTGGTTTATTAAACATCTCTTTTACGTCAATAGTAACATCAGATATTTTAGGTAAATCAGGTTGATCAAATTTTACTTTTTCAAAGTTCTTAACATTAATATCTGGTTTAGAAACAGTTGGTAGTTCAATATTAGCTTGTTCTGGTTTACTGAACTCTATTGTTTCAGCAAGAAGAACAGCCACTTTCGGCAAACTAGGCTGTGTTTTTGCTGGAATAACAAAGGGATCTATATCAAATCTTGGCATAACTACATTCGGTATATTACGTGGAATATTATGCTGATTATTTTTCAATTGTTCAAAAGGTATATTTATTTTTATTGTTGGTTTAATAATTGTTGGCAAATTCGGTTGAGATTTTTTTGAATATTTAAATGTTTTAGCCACAATATTTGGTTTAACAACTTTAGGTAAATCTATACGTTGTTTTTCTAATTTTTCTATGTGTTTTGCCACAACCATTGGTTTGACAATTAACGGCAAACCCGTCGGATTATTTTCTATCTTCTCTATTTGTTTAACTTGAATTTTTGACCTTCTTGAAATTAAAGGCAAAATAGGATTTACTTGTTCTAATTTCTCAAAAGACTTAACTTGAATTTCATTTATAATGTCAATTGACTCTAATTTTGGCTCATATGGCTCAATATTGGCATTTTCAAGAACCTCAAGCTGTTCAACAAAAGCAACCCTTTGCTGATATATATCCAATTCTCTTTCATATTGATCACGTTGATTATCGTTAAGTAAAAATATTTCTTCATCATTCAGTATTTTAAACGCCATAGTGAACCCTCCTTACCTTAAATAGCTTATATACAGCCCTAACCTTGTATATTATTCATGGTTAGGGCTGAGATTTTTATTTAGCTCCGCTTATGCTATCCGCTAGTTTTTTATCAACTTTCTCAAAATTCTCCCTATTTGCTTCAAGCAATTTATGCATGCCTTCTACTGCACCTGGAAGATCAATAGCAACAAATTGATTTACATCATTATCAATGAAATGTTTAAGTGCATCTTTTGTTTCGCCTTCCATTTCAGCTATAGCACTATTTAATGCCTTAACAAATTCTTCTCCAGCTTTTTTGTAAGCCTCTTGACTCTTTTTAATTGCATCTACTGCAGTTACAACACCTGCATTAACGATTCTACAACCAGCCATTCTAATCCCTCCTTATTATTGTTTGTTTCCTTCAGCAAGTTGGTCATCTAAACCTTCAGTATCCTTAGGTATAGCATCCAACGTTCCTTGCACAATATCACGTAGTGCATCTAAAAGTTTAGTTAAGCCTTCGCCTGCAGCAGGTTCAATTTTATCAGTATAGAAAAATTTAAAGCCATTAGCTGCATTACCACTAAAACTTGACGACAATAACGTATCCACCGTGTCAGTTAATTGTGTGTGTAAATTGTTTGTGTTTGTTCGATACTCATCAATTACACTTAATGCATTATTCATCATTTCAGGTGTAATATTTACAGTACCAGTACTTCCCATTGCCATAATTAGTTCCTCCTATTTTTTAATTAAAATTTAATGCTTTGATTAAATTCATCAAACTTAATAAACACATCCTTATAGTAGCCTGTTCCAATAATCTTAGTTAAAGTATCGGATATATGCTTAATTACAAGCAAAAGATCTTCAATTGGCTTAATTAGGACTTTTTCTGCGGTTACTTCAATTTTCTTACCTGCTGGAGTATTAAGTGCTGTAGTCAGGTCTTTGTACATTTCCTCCAGCTTCTTTTTAAGATTTTCTGCCCTGGTTTTTAGTTCAAGCATCTCTGCTGATGCAGTATCAAATGCCGTATCATCAAGGACTATATCATGTGATAATGTCAATCTTCATCACCTCCCAACTTTGCTTTCTGAATTTGTTCAAGCAAAGGTTCTTTTATTTCTCTTGTTAAGAGATTACACATTTGCTCGGCTTCATCATAATTACCAATGTCAACATAGCATTGAATTCTAAATGTCACCGCCATTATATCTGTTGGATCTTTAATCATAGCATTTCTGAAGAATCTGATTGTTTCTTCATATTTTTGCTTAGCATTTGGTGCTCCCAACTCTTTCATGGCATTCACTTCGCTATACATACCTATATATAAATTTTGAATACTTTCACTCGCTTGTAATTTTCGTGCATACTCAATAACTTTGTCGAAATCTTTCTTTAATGTATAGGAACCAATATAAAGCCTATTTATTTGGTCTACATTTTCAGTTGAATATTCGACATTTTCTGCTTCTTCTAATTTGTAATCTGATATTACATCCTGAGACTCGTCTTCAATTTCAGTAAAATATTCTCTATTTCCATCTTCATCTGGTTCAATGCTTTCGACTATTTCCTCTAATCCATAATCACCATAATCTTCAGCTATTTTAGCTCGATCAGCTTCAATCATATCTTCCACATCATAATCTGTTAATTCAACAGGCTCTGTTTCATTAACAACTACCTCAAATCCGTTGTTGTATGCTCCCACTGGATTCTGTGCAGCATTAAGGCAGTCAATAGTTTGATCAGGTTTTTCAAGTTGCAGATATATTTCTGCAGCATTTATGTAACTTTCAATTACATTAGTTACCGTAGGGTTTACCGTTTTTAATGCCTTTCTGATAATATCAAGAGCCAAATCAAAATGCTCTTTATCTTTATCTGTTTGATATTTCTCAAGTTCAAAAGTCATATAGTCAAAATAGAAATCCATAGATGGCACAGTATATCTTCCAGCCTTTTCTAATTCTTTTTGAGCATCTTCAAGACGTTTTGCCTGAATTAGTAACTTGAAAGCAATTTGATAACCTATATATTCAGAAGGTGCAATTAATTTAATTTGATTTGCTGTTAAAAGCCCATTTCTAATATCATCTTTAATACCATAAATAACGGCTTTTCTCTGCATAACATCTAAGTCAACACCCATAACCTGCTCTGCTTTGTCCAAGTTAACAAGGGCATCATCATATCTTCCAATGTCAAAACAAATAATTCCAAGTAAGTTATATAACTGAACTATATTTTCTGGAGTACAGCCCAATTCTTCAGCCTTAGCAAAATTTTTCATTGCATCTGCTAGCTTTTCAGTAGTTGCTAGTGAAAAACCTAAATCATAATATCTGTTTCCATTATTAGGATCCCATTTAACAGCCGTTTTATAACACTTGATTGCCTCATCATAATGTTCTAATGACATGTACGCATTACCTGCACATTTATATGCGTCAGGATTATTTGGTTCAAGTTTTATTGCTTGTTTTGCCAAATTCAACGCTGTGTCATTTTCTTGATTTAAAAATGCTAAATGTGAATCGGCGATAATTTCCTTAACGTTCATAAACTTCCTCCTCCATATATATAACCGTCATAATCTTCTTGTGTATAAATATTTAATTCTGGACTAATGGTTATTGCAAGACCCATAGGTGGATCATGACTATCATCATCATCTGCATTATCTGCAAGTAATGCACATTCCCCACTTCTGCTAATTATAAGTTCCGACGGAGTGAATTTTGATATTAATACCTGTTTATCTTGTGTATTATAATATTGCTCAACAGTTCTTTCTATCTCTCTTTGTCTTTCAATTATTGTCTCTTTAAAATTTTTATAAGCCTTTTCTTGATTTTTGTTTATATTTTCTTTTTTTGATTCTGAAACAGCACATAAATCAATATCATATGTTCTATTCCATAAAGTTATTTGAGTCTTAGTTGTGGATTGCCATTTAACTGCCCAATATACCACTTCACCAAAGAATTCATTTAATACTACTTTTTTTCTTCCAAACATATTTATATTTCCTTTCAATTATTGATAACTACCGCAACCATCTTAGTTTAATCTATTCCAAATCTAAATCCCCACTGTGTAGATTTTTCACCTATAAGATTACTAATATTGGATATTTGATTAAGATTAAACTTATAGTTACCTATTCCTCCTGTATGACCTATATTGGCATGTATTTCACTAGGAATAAGCCAACACTTTTTGGTCGACAAATCTTCATGCCAAGTTAATTTATAGCCTAATGCTTTTTCATAGTCACCTTTAGTCGCATAATCTGCTAAAGAATTATCAAAATTTAATTTTAATTGTTTATCGGAATTATTGAAATTTATTTTTCTAAGTTGTTTACTTAAATCTGTTGAGTCAATTTCTCCACTAAGAACTTTATCAATATCTAGATCTAAATTTTTCATGCTAATATCTACATCTCCAATAGAAATTTTAGACCAATCAACATTTCCTTTTTTATCTAAAGGAATCGAATCCAATCCATAATCACTTAATATTTTATCCAACGTTTGATTTTTAGTGTTACGGTAATTACCCTGGCCTGGCTTAGGTTTATAATTTGGATCTGGCATTAAACTATCGCCACTTTTTATCCAACCTTTACCAACATCTTTCATTTCTAATGAAGGTTCCCATAATTCTAGAATTCTTTTTCCATTTTCCATTCTTGTAAAATCATCTATATCAAAAATTAACGTTTTAAAAAGTATTTTACCCAAATTTTTTATGCCATTTTTAAATCCACTTTTAAACACTTTTTCTATAGTCTCTTTAAACGCAACCTTTGCCGCACTTATTGAAGCTTTTGCAAAAGTTTTCACTCCAACTTTAGCAATAGTTTTAACAGCTGCTCCAAGGGGAAATACTATTGATACAATGTCTGCTCCAAGAGAAACACCTTGAAATATATCAGCCAAAACATTAAAACCATTTTCACGAAGGACATCTGCAATTCCTTTCCCTCCTGTTACAAGCATGCAAATTACATCAGCAATAGTTAAAATCAATGAAACTATTCCTGCGATTGCTGCAATAACAGCAATCGCAACACCGCAGACCGCTGCTACTACTGCAATCACAATCACAACGATAATAGTTACTATCATTACCCAATGTTCTTTACACCACTCACCAATTTTCTTGCAACCATCCTTAATTTTTTCCCAACCACTTTTTTCACATTCTGGTTTCAAATAGCTATATTTATCATAAAAATTATCTTTACGTTTTTTTACAGTATCTGCTACTTTCCCATCAATAGAAGCAGTATCAGATGCAAAATTCTCCATGTTTTGGCTTAATGTATCAAGCGAAGTTATTTTATCTTCTTGAGTTTTTGTAGACGTCTGTATAGAACTGATTACATCATCCAAATTACATACACTTTTGTTAATAGTTAATGTCTTAGTTTTAAGTGCCGATAACTCCGATTTATAATCTGTTACGGCTTTTTTTACATCTTTTATCAAACCTGGCATCTGGTTGACTTTATTAGAATACAACGCAATAGTAGACATAATTTTACCTCTATTTTAGTTAATCTTAATCATATATTTTTACATAGCTTGATTCATTTTTCGTTTGTAATACTCCATATCTATTGAAGCATTTGTCTTAATTCTTCTCCACTCTTGCAGATTTGATTCTTTTGTTCTGATTTGACTTTCTATGCTTGACAAATCAGATTCAGCGCCTCTTAATTTACCTTTTAAGTCTGTAATCTTAGTGCTCAAACTAGTTTTCTTAGTATTCAAATCATTTAAAATAGTTTTTAATGTGCTTTTAGTTTTTGTTATTTCATCATTGTAAACACTGTTTAATTTTTTGCTGGTTACACTACTAGATTTAACCATACTACTAAAATGTGTATCTGCATCATTAGTTTTACTAGTAATTTTTGAAAGTTTAGTGTTCAAATTTTCATCACTTTTAACTATCTTAGTCATAGAATCAAATGCTTCTTCATTATTTTTGATATCAGTTTTAAGCTGGTTAATCTGATTAGTTTTTTGCTGTTTTTGATTTTTTAATTCATTTATTCTATTCTCACAGCCACTAATTTCAGAACAAGCATTATAGTATCTATTTTTTGCATTATTGTAATAATATTCATAATCCATGATTATCCTCCTTAATAAGTTGTTTTTTTACTTTTCTCGATTCATTTGCTACATATTACCATATTTTCCAACCCAAATCAAGCATTAAATTATATATTTTTGAAATTTTAGTAAAATTTTGTATGAAGCCTTTTTTTGCCCCCTTTTGTATATAAATACAAGAAAAATCATTACAATCATTGAATACCCCCTAGATATAATTTATGCTATTGACATCCTTGTACTATAAGTAGTTTATTTTTTGTAAATACAAATAGAGCAGAAATCCTATATTACCAAGATTTCTGCTCTATTTTACTGTTTTATTTATCCAATCTTTTCATTATCGACGAAAATATATTACAACCATTAACATAGATTATGTGTTCTTTTTACTTCCCTACCAAACTTCACAAATACACATATTGAAATAATTATTATTGGGATAAACGTAATCAAAAAATGTACTACGCTATCAGCACTCCACCCTTTAAGCTTATCCTCATTAATATAAAATTTAAGGATTGAAGGTGATGCATTATTAACTGCATGAAGAATAGTTGCTGGCCATATTGAACCAGACTTATAGGTTATGTAAGCCAGTATTATGCCAATGAAGATACATAGTATGCACATGGCAGCGAATCCAGTAAAGGGATATCCCCAGTAATCTGTACCAAAATTATGCCCAACACAGGTAAGTGGCCAATGCCATATTCCCCATATAATTCCTCCAACTAATATGGCTTTCTTCACTCCAAAAAGCTTCATCATCTTAGGCATCATATATCCTCGCCATCCTGCCTCTTCACCAAAGGCATCAAATGATACTAGTGTAGCTGACACAATCATTATTATTGGCTGTATAAAAACAAGTGATTCTTCTCCCTTTTCTACACCGAGAAAATAGGGATTATTTATATCAAAAGCCCCAGAAATAAGAGCAAACAATCCATTTCCTAGTTCAAAATATATCCAAGGCAAGAATACCGCTATCAAGTAATATATCCACTTTTTATCCTTGAAACTAATTCCAAGAAGCATAGAATCTTTTCCTGTAACAGCAAAGCCTTCTTTTGTTACATATCTAGTAAGTATCATCGCTAGGGTTGGGCAAAGCATTCCAAGACACATTAACAGCACCATAGCCTCGTTCCCATCTGCGCTAAATCCATTTCCAGAAAAAATGAATGCAAAAAATACAATCCACGTTATTCCAAATGCAAATGCCAAATATATAAGAAGTCTTTTTAATTCATTTTTATATTCTACCGTTCTATCCATCAATTTCCACCTCCCTATTTTTATTGATTTTACAAGTAATACAATAAGATAACCAATATACAAATATATTGACTACAGGAGATATAATTGTAAGAAACATCATGAAGATAGTATGATTTTGATACCATTCTACAATAAAAGTTATATCAAAATTTTCAAGAGCATTCATATCTCCAAAAAATACATAAATCACAACTATGAACATCAATCCCTCAAGAATACTAGTCTTTACTAGTGCTCCCTTCTTAATTCCGAGGGTTATTATAAATGGTAATTCCACTGCTGCTATAATAAGAGTAGCTCCACTAAATATTACGATAAATGACGCCATAGCATCTATTACCTGGGCACCTTCACCTTTTCCTGCCACACTATTAAATATAATAATCCATATATTTTCTAGTGAAAATATTATATAGACTGCAACTCCAATAAAAATATATTTAGAAGCTATATGTGCATTTTTATTAAGTGGTAAGGCTTTAACAAACTGCGTTGTTTTATGCTGTTCGTCATTTTTACATATTGTAGCTGTCCACAAAGACGGAAGAAACATTCCATAAACCATAAGCGACATTGGTATTGTTGCTAATGCAACATCATACTCTTCCCCGATAAGCACAAATCTTAAAGCAAGAAATACCACTGTGAATCCTACAAATACCCATACCATCCACTTCCCCTTTATTCCAACAAAATCCTTATAAAGTAGTCCTGCCATTATGCTACACCTCTCTTCCTCTTTGCTACGCAAACTGCTAGCACATAAGATACAAGAGATACAAGTATTGCAATAATTAGTAAAACATATGATTTATATTTTATAAAGTCAATAGTACCTTGCATTAAATCTACCATTGCTTCCTCTGTTTCCTCTAATTCCGCATCAAAGACGTATCGTATCTTATCTAGATTAATCAATACCCATAGTACTCCGCCAATCAACATAGGAATAAGACCTGCATATGTACTCTTTCCTTTACCTAATAAATATATACATAAAATCAACATGCTAATGTACATCAACATAAGAGATCCAAAAGATATAATTACCCCCATGAATTCTCCAAAGGAGATAACATCCGTAAGCCTGGACAACACAACTGTCATAACAAAATCTACAACTGCTCCAATAACAATAAATGCAATTCCCGAAAAAAATCTTGATGCCACTCTTTTATTTATAGAAACAGGTAGAGATGATGCAACTTTATAAAAGGACGCATTTTCATCATCTGTAAATAAGCTAGCAATATCTCCTGTACATGCTATAGGAAGTAACATAAACATAAGAATAGCATAAGTTGCCATCTCAGTAATAAACTCTTCGCTATTTTGACCTGAATCAACCATATCTTGAAATTCAACATGCATATTTCCGAACTTATAACTAAGCACAAATAAAATTGATATAACCATGACTCCTACTATAATAAATGCATATGTTGTTAGCTGTTTTCTTAGGCAGTAGAAATCTTTTATTAATAATCCTTTCATATAAAATAACCTGCCTTTCCTAAACTCCATATCCCTTTGATTTGTTAACATAATATATCATGATTTCCTCTAGACCTATAGGCTCAATCACCATCTTAGGATACAATTTTTCAGCAGATTTTCTATCATTTACTAGTACTTCTGCTCCGACACTTGACACATCTGCCCATACAATTAAAGACTCACTAATTTCCTTAAGCTGATCCTTCTTACATTTTAGAAGCCCATGTCTTTCAAGAATATCATCCTTATTTCCCTTTAATACAATCTTTCCACCGTCAATAAATACAACCTCATCTGCTATCTTCTCTAAATCCCCTGTAATATGTGAAGATAGAAGAATTGTATGATCTTCCTCCACTACATACTCACGAAATATTTGAAGCATCTCATTTCTTACAATAGGATCTAGACCACTAGTTGGTTCATCCATAATAAGAAGTTTTGCATCGTGGGATAGAGCGGTTGCTATCTGTAATTTCATTCTCATTCCCCTAGAAAAAGCACCACATCTTTTCTTTAGTGGAAGGGAAAATCTCTTTAAATATTCAAAGAATTGTTCTTCATTCCAATTCTTATATATATTTTTCATAATAGTATTAATCTGTTTTGCAGTTAAGAAGTCATGAAATCCCATCTCATCAAATACAACTCCTACATTTTCACGAAGAGCTGATGAATCCCCATTTACATCTTCACCAAATAGATAGACTTCTCCCCCATCTCTATTTATAGCATCTAAGATAAGTTGAATAGTAGTTGTCTTACCTGCTCCATTTTGTCCAATGAATCCACAAACAGACCCTTCCGGAACAGCAAAACTGATACCCTCTAATTTGAAATCACCATAATCCTTTGTCACATCCTTTAATTCAATTACATTCTTTATATCTTCCATTTCAAATCCTTTCATATTAACTTATGACTTTTAATCTGAATAAGGGTTATATTGCTTATACATTCTTCTCTTCATACAGAAGTACAAGTATCTCTTGTAGCTCTTCTAAGTTCACTTTTCCGAGAACTGCTTTGTCCACAACATTTTCCATAAGCTCTTGAATATCAAACATCATGTTTTCTCGCACTATGTCACTATTTATCCCTTTTACAAAAGTTCCTCTTCCAGTGACAGAGTATATAAAGCCATCCCTTTCAAGATCCTCATAGGCACGCTTTGTAGTAATAATGCTTATTTTCAAGTCTTTTGCCAGTACTCGCATAGATGGAAGAGCCTCTCCCTCTACAAGTTCTCCAGTCATAATCTGACTTTTAATTTGTTCCTCAATCTGCTCATATAATGGTACTCCAGAGCTGTTTGAAATAATAATATCAATATATTTTTTCCTTTACGCGTAAATTAAATACAATGAAAAATATGTGCACTATTTATCATTGTTATGTATATTGTATATATGCATTATATACACTTTCGTATTGTATGTCAACTGTTCCTCACAACAAAAAGAAGACATCTCCTAAATTTCTTTAGAAAATATCCTCTAATTAACATTATCTTTTATTTATGGGCTATCTTAGTGCGATAGCTCCTTCTTGACCTTACGAGCCTTGTGTACTTGTCGTAATCCTTTCCAAAACTGTCCATTAACCATAACTAGAATTCCGTCAAGCATAGGTATGTCTATGATTCCACCTGTCATACGAGCCAACTGTCGATAAGGTAAATGCATGGCAAAGTATACGTTATTTGACCATATCACATTTCCAGTTAGGGAAAAATACTTATGAGCAAGTCGCACAACGTTATATAGAAATCGTGCAAATCCTTTTTTATACTGCCCCTGACCGATAGTGTCATTGTAACCTAGTGGGGCCTCCTTATCCCAATTATGTGGTGGTATCTTTGCGCCAAGAAGACATTCAAATTCTTTTTTTGAAATATTATGAACCTCAGCAGAAAAATAAGTTGGAAAATCTTCTTTACTATAAGGCGATTGAATTATACTATCATTCTTGCGTGAAGTCTGGCATGATAGACGAATATCTCTCGAAGATGCACCTACTAGAATGCTATAGTCACCTGCTTCCTCTACCCAAGCATTTTCACCGGTATGATAATATTCAAATGCATTATTATCTAAATGAATCGTTATCAACTGCTCTTCACCTGCTTGCAAAAATACTTTGGCAAATCCCTTAAGTTCCTTTTGAGGACGAAATATTTCGCTATCCTTTTTGCAAATATATACTTGCGCAATCTCTGCTCCAGCCACACTGCCAGTATTTTTTATCTTGAAACTAACTGTATCTTCATCAAATGATATATCCGAATATTCGAAGGTAGTGTAGGATAATCCATATCCAAATGGCCATTGTACCTGAACATTAGCCGTGTCATAGTATCTATAGCCAACAAAAATGCTTTCACGATGTTCTGCGCTTAACTGTTCACCTGGAAACCAAGTCGCAGAAGGACAGTCATCGTAGCATATGGGATAACTTTCAGCCAATTTTCCACTAGGATTAACTCGACCAGTGATGACATCGGCCACAGCACCACCACCTGCTTGCCCACCAAGGTAAGTATGCAAGATAGCATCTGCCATATTAGCCCACGGCATTTCAATAGGTGCACCACCAAAGAGTATCACCACCAATTTTTTTGCTACAGGTCCTACAGCTTCTAGAAGAGCTAATTGCTGTTTTGGCAAATTCATATGGGGTCTGTCAATGCACTCAGCCTCTAGGGTTTCATCAAGACCAATGAAAAGTAACACAATTTCAGCTTTCTCAGCTAATCGGACAGCACTGTTAAGTTTGCTCTTACTGTTACCTTTGTAGCGTTTGAAACCTGATTCATATCCTATTATATCAAGGTTTTCTCTAGTTAATGCCTCTAAGGAACTTTCTAGTCGAGTAGGATTGATAAGTGAACTTCCCGCTCCCTGATAACGTGGGGTCTCAGCAAAATCACCAATAATAGCAATGCTACTTTTCGGTTTTAACGGTAAAATATTCTCCTCATTTTTCAACAATACAATGGACTGACTGGCAGCCTCGCGTGCGGCTTGATGGTGTTCCTCATAAGTAAATTGGCATCCCTTACCCATATGTGGCATAGTGTCATATAGAAGATTTAAGATGTCATCCACGCTCTCATCAACAAGGCTTTCATTGATCACTCCAGCTTGTACAGCAGCAATAATTTCACGGTCAGTTTGTCCTGCTGATGAAGGCATTTCAAGTTGATTACCTGCAAGCAGTCCTTGAACTCGGTCATTTTCGCCTCCCCAATCGGTTACAGCTACACCGTCAAATCCCCATTCAGCATATAGTATTTCTTGCATAATGTGCTGGTTTTCGTTAGCGAATGTACCGTTGACCCTATTGTAGGATGTCATAATCGTCTTAGCTTTACCTTCTTGTACTGCCATACGGAAACCTTCAAGATATATTTCTCGTAAAGCTCTCTCATCAACAACTTCATTAATAACCATACGTCGCGTCTCTTGACTATTTACAGCATAATGCTTAGGGCAAGCAGCTACACCATTTGATTGAATACCTCGTATCATAGATGCAGCTAGTTTTCCTGTAAGATAAGGGTCTTCTGAAAAATACTCAAAGTTTCTACCACATAGGGGATTTCGTTTGATATTAAGTCCTGGTCCACATATAGCATTTACATCTTCAGCAGCAGCTTCAGCACCTAGAAGTGTTCCAATCTTCTCCAACAACGCAATATCCCAACTATTTGCAAGAGTGGCCGCAGTTGGAAAGCAAGTGGCAGGTATACTTTTGTTAAGTCCTAAATGGTCTGCCTTACCACCCTGCTTTCTTAGCCCATGTGGCCCATCTGTAATCATCATTGAGGGAATATTTAGTCGGGGAATTGCTTTGGTGTTCCAAAAATTTGCGCCTGAGAGAAGCCCCGCTTTTTCTTCCAATGTCATTTGTTCAATAATATATTTATTTTTCATAGGCTTCCTCTATATAATCTATTCAAATAGATAAGTGTCATTTACTATTACATAACAAGTTGTGTGAGTACGATCTCTTAAACCACTTGCAACGCCAACAGGATCTTCTTTGTATAATTTATCAACGTATGTCCTATTACCAGTTGGTAATGGTGCTAACATCAATTCATTTCCATATCGTAATGCTAGATTTGCATCCATGAAACTTCCTAATACAGCATCTGTAGAAACAAGACCATCAAAGCCCCATTCCTCGCGTAACACATCTTGTAAAAGTTCTGGATTACCACCAGCCCATTTTGGACCAACATATATAAAGCTAGACATGGCAGCAGTAGGCTGACTTTCTTTTACTGCTATTTCAAATGGTCGTAAATATATTTCACGTAAAGCCTGTTCGTTAAGCCATACTGAAACTCCTTTACGGGCATTTATTTCTTGTTCATTTAAGGCAAAATGTTTAATAAACACTAGTATGTCATGGCTCTGAGCCCCATTTACCATGGCTGCTGCCATTTTACCAGATAGTAATGGGTCTTCTGAGTAATACTCAAAGTTACGTCCACCCATTGAAGTACGGTGAATATTCATACCCGGCGCATACCAACCTGTAACTCCATAAGCTACTGCCTCAGTACCAACTGCATCACCAATCAAATAAGCCATTTTATCATTCCATGTACTAGCAATTACAACTTCTGTAGGGTAAGCTGCTGCTACAACTTCACTAAAGAAACTATTAAGACCAGCAGGTCCATCAAGTAGTACAGTTTGCGGAACACCTAAACGTTCAATTGGAACAGTTTTATATGCTCCATCTACGAACAATTCTCGCATCTCTTCATAAGTAAATTGATCTAGGAACAAGTCCCACATAGGATCATCATAATCTAGTCCCTGCAAGTCAGCTAATTGAATGTTATTCTCAGCCCCCATTGTTGGCACTTCACCCTCTACTTTAGCTGGTGTTTCGGCAAACATAGATACAACTTCATCTGATGCACTATAACTACGATTACTTTCATCTGGATAAGTGTTAGTCCAATCATTTCTAGAAAGGTAAGTTAAGTCACCCTCAGCATAATCAAAATGATTAGTTATTTCAGTACCAGTTGTATCGTCTGTATCATATACAACAGTAGAATTAACTGAGTAAGATAGTGAGTCCACCATTTCATGAACATTACGACTAATTAAAATATCATAATTACCTTCTTCTAGTACATAAGCCCCTTGATTAATGTCATAAGAACTCATATCTCTTGTTGCAAATTCAATGGTAACAATCTCACTTTCGCCCGGTTGTAGAAGTTTAGTTTTTGCATATCCCGCAAGTTCAATAACAGATTTTTCAATTCCACCAGCTGTATAAGGTGGTTTAAAATATGCTTGTACTACTTCTTTTCCAACTGCGTCTCCTGTATTAGTAACTTTTACTTTTAACTGCATAGTGTCTGCATTAAAATTATTATCATCTATTTCCCATGAAAACTCTGTGTAACTTAGTCCATAGCCAAACGGATATTGTACTGTTTGCCAGTAAGCATTTTCATCATCCTTAAAATAAGTTTCATAGAATCTATACCCTACATATATTCCTTCTTCATAATTAAGGAATGCCATATTTTCAATGTTATCAAATTGGTAGTCACCAAGATTTACTGTAGATGGTGCAGAATTAGCATCATATGCATAGGTATCTACAAGACGTCCTGATGGATTAATTTCACCAGTTAAAACTTCTGCAAGTGACTGACAACCATAAGGTCCAGGTGTACCAATCCAAACGGCTGCTTTAATAGATGGATATTCTTCTAAAAATCCTAATTGCAAAGCATTACCTGCATTAATAACTACTATTACATTATCAAAATTAGCACATACTGTTTCAAGAAGTGCCATACTGTTATCGGATGGTGATAGTGCTTCGGCTGTTAAATCAGTAGTCTCTGTTGCTGAACTAGATAAGAATACCATAGCATTTTCACTATAATTCTTAGCATTACTTATAATATCATCACTTAAATAGCTAATATCTGGCTCATCTTCTTCATTTCCACCCATTAACAGTGACGCGATTTGCATTATACCAGTAGATGGCTCGTTTCCATCGTTAGCCCCCTGCTCAACATACATATCATACAAGTCCTTATTATAAGATATTCCAACTTCATCTAAAGCAGTATATAGATCAACAGCATCAGCTGTATTAGATGCACCTGAACCAGATCCACTATATTTAATGTTGAAAGAAGCTACACTAAATACGTTCATCTTGTTATCTGTTAATGGTAATAAGTTGTCCTCATTTTCTAATAAAACAATACCTTCATCAGCTATTTGCTTAGATACAACCGCTGAATTGGCTCTTGCCTCTTCTCCAGCAGGTGTTTTAGAATCAAGTGTAATAGCAAAAAGTCCTGATATACTAGATACTATCGGAATTAATTTTGCAACTCCGAATACAAGCAATAATGCAACAACTGACCATATGACAGCTCGTCTAGGTCTGTTTTTAACTTTACGAAATACCTTGTCATGCTTTCTGGCAATTCGTCGTTCATCCTTAGACATGCCTTGTATCTCTTGTTTACGATTAATTTTTGACTGTTTGGTAGCAGCCTTGTCCTCACTTTTTGCAGCAACTTGCTCTTCTGCTGATAAAGTAGCGATTTCATCTTTGCGCTTTTTAAGTGCATTCTTATACTCTCTTACTTCGGTAACAATTTCTTGCTTTCGTTCTTTTTTGTTTCCCATAATAGCCTCCTATTCGTTCTATATATTTGTTCCATAAAACTGCAATTATTATGTATAGTATACCAATCTATAGTGGTAGATTATACAAATTTTCTGATAAATATATCAGGATTCAGACCTTTATGTTATAATTAATTGATAGAAAATATTGTCTGCATTTTATGTGAAACCACTAAAACTAGGGAGGTTTGTGTATGAATGGCCAATTGTTTGACTTTTTAAAAATGCTAGATTTCGGTGACGAGAACATCTTATTTCAACAACAAGAGGGAGAACATATAAGAACTAGCTTTGAAATGGAACAGGAAGCCTTAGGTTTCATTGCAAACGGAAACCCAGATGAAATGGTGACTTATTATCGTGCTTTACTAGAAAATGAACCCAAAACAAAGATTTCCATAGGAAAACTATCGAAAGACGAATTACGACATTTTAAATATATGGCGGTGTCAATCATTGCTATTGTTTGTCGTGTGGCAATGTATAATGGTGCCCCAGAGGCAGTATCTTATAGTATGAGCGACGAGGCGATACAAAAAATTGATAAAATGAAACAACCCGAAAGCATACTGCTATATCTGCTGAAATTAGTATATAGTTATACCGAGCTTGTGGGGAATAGCAAAAAAAATATTGGCTATTCCAAGCCAGTGCGGGAGGGCGTTGAATATATTGTAGCGAATTTACATACCAAAATATCCCTAGATGATTTGGTACAAGACAAACAATATAACAAAGATTATTACGCTAAGCTATTTAAGAAAGAAGTTGGTCAGACAATTACCGATTATATTTTAGATATACGAATCCAAGAAGCAAAGAAGATGATTATTGCAGGAAAATCCAGTAGGGAAATTACGTATACATTTCAGTTCGCCTCACAAAGTTATTTTATACAACAATTTAAAAAGGTAACTGGAATGACACCACGTGAGTATAAGTTACTGAAATATACAAGACCCAATCCACTAATCCAAAGGTAAATATAATACTTCAAATAAAAGAAGGGTTCCTCTATTACATATCGTGATTAGAGAAACCCTTTTTGATTCTTTACCTAAAAGTATTCAAAAAATAGTCTTACCACTTAAAACGTATTCAATGGTTAACTTCCCAACTCTGAAACACAAGAACATCTTAATATACAAACAGCACCCAAACCACATTTGGATTATATCATACTGAAGAGACTCACAAAAGAGGACTCTTTTCTAAAATACATTAATATTCTTTGCAAACACTTATAATGACAAGAGTCGATCTTGAACCATGTTATCACAAGCAAGTCATTACCCACGACTAACGTTGAGTGCATTCATTTGTCGGCTAAATAAACTCAATCCCTCTGGTACTCGTTATAATTGTGACTGTTACATGATTAGTAAGTTCCTCTACGATAATCTCATCTCCCCCAGCAGATGATATATAACTGTATGTTACGGAAGCTACATTTTTAAAGGGGTTAGGCACCGGCATATCATTAACAAGAACTTTAAACTCAATCGTTACCGTAGAACCTTTCGTATAAGGACCCGGCAAAGTAAAACCAACGTTCGGATCATATGTCGTAGGATTACCATCTACAGTCAGAGATCCAGGTATAAATGATATATTTGTTGCAAAGGACGTCAACACATCACTAATTTTTATATTATAGGCTGGTTCCGCTCCTGTGTTGGTAAAGCTAATGGTATAAGTTAAAGTACTGCCAACCGTCGCTGTCGTTGGTGTTACACTTTTTTGAGGACTCAAAACTGCATTTAACAGCTCTATTTGTGTTGCGGCAGTTTGAGGAAGATAAATATCCAGGTCAGAACTCAATCTTATCGCCGCCGTGGTCTGATCATTGGTCAAATATTGGCTAATGTCAACCACCGTTTTATCCCATCCCTGTCTGGCTGCTTCCGTGGCAGTTCCTTCACCAGAATCTACAAATGGCTGATTCCTTGTGCCAAATGTTCCTGCTGTTGATAACAGACCATTGTCATCATTTATTTGCGACTGAAAGAAATTCTTTACCGCATTATTCGGACCGGACAAAGGAATGAGTGAAGATGCATTTGGGCCAAATTTCACCACATCTAAGTCAATATAATTGTCACCGCCTGCTGCTGAAAGGAACAATTTACCTGACAGCGGATAGCCTAAAGGTGGCGTAGCAAAGCCCTCTAACAAGATATCTGTAGTATTATTTCGTACAAGATTAAATAAGTCCCATATTGTAAGATTTCTCATGGGCATGTTGGGGTTTTCATACGCTACTACAATCGTCCATCCTGCATGATTTGTTTCATAACGTTCGTCCTCTCGCAGTCCTAGACATCCTGGAACTCCACTGATGGTATAGCTCCCTGAGCCTTCCATTAACCTTGTAACATCAATGCTTGCATGATAGAAGGTATTCAAACTTTCAGAACCAATTTGTGTCTTAACATCTATAATAGAATCCACATTCACTGCCAGTGGTGCGACATTTGTTTTCTTCCCAGATGGTACGGTAAACCCTATTGAACCATAAATATATGCTGATACATCACTTGGTCCAATTTTTGCCTTATTCTTCTGGGTCGCTGAGTAAAACAGCCACGCACTTAATATGGTACTTCCCGCTGGAAGCATTAAATCATTTGATGATGAATTCTTGGTCCAGTCTGTCGTCGTTCCTGGAGGGTATCCTTCATATCTTAATGATGTATCTATTGTGGTAAATACACCAATCCCATCTGCCTTTGAAGTAACCGCCTCTGCTGCTGGCTCCGGAGGGTCGTTTAATCCCCAAAGTCCCAAGGTATTGCCAGTTGTCGCTATTCCTCCTTTCACATTTGCCGTAAAAATACGCTTATTTACTGCCATACATAGTCTCCTTATCATTTTTAGAGAATATACTTCAGTAAATAGTATATGTTGTTAGTAGACATAAGTTTCCGAACAAGGTGTTACGATTATGTTATACCACAACATTATGCTACTTGATGTTTACGAAAACCTTTATAGGCAAAAGGCAGTGTCAGTGTTGCCACCAGAAGTGCAATGACAATTAACAAAACTGGATATGAAACACGCAATCCCAAAATATGGTATACCTCATATTTGCTCAGTGCTGTATACGCTGCAGCCATTTTAGCCGGGAAAAGATTTATAATATTATTAAATAACCTACTGTCTCTGCTATATGGAATAAAGGATGTTACAAAAAACAATACCATCATGCAGATTATAACTGGAAATGGTGATGACATTTTTGCTGAAAACAGTAATGTTAACCCTTGCATAAGCAAACAAAGACAATATCCTGCCAACAATACATATAAGTATGTCTGCAAAAGATTTACATTCGCCGGTGCAAGAAAATTCATAACCTGTAAACTGCAATTCCACCCTTGTGCACCATAAATGGCAAGTGTAGAAATCGTAGATACTGCTATACCAATTCCATAAACAATTGTTGATAGAATAAACGCAGAAATAATTTTAGCATATATTAGTTTGCTCTTTCCGTATCTCGTTGATAGTAAAATTGCATCAGCCCCAGTCTGATATTCCGAAGAAAACATTGGTGCAAGGCAAATGCAAATCACCAAAACAATTGCTGTAATCATTGCATAGCTGGCACTTAATAACTGTGCCCACCCCTTATGATAGGAATACGTAAATGGTGTTTTAATTTTTTCGTTTTTTTCTATAAAATATGCCTTATCTGTTGCTGAATAATTGCCGTAAGAATAGTCCATGTTTAAATATTCATTCACTTTATTCATTCGATTCGAATAAAATTTCTCTGCATCTAATCCACTAAGGTTAGAAACTGCATAATAGTCATACGTTTCACCTGCAGGCGCAAAACACTGGCGCAACAGATTTAACACATCACCGATTGGTTGCATATATTT
This sequence comes from Lachnospiraceae bacterium, assembly GCA_031555415.1. GTDB lineage: Bacteria > Bacillota > Clostridia > Lachnospirales > Lachnospiraceae > CAG-303. Next base: position 53,322 of record JAVBUL010000098.1, read on the forward strand.
TGTAAAAGCCGCATTATTAATCTCTTTGCTAACGCTACCATCGTCTCCCACAAAGTTTTTAGGATCATTCATCGCCTGTTGATATGTTTCAATCACTGACTGCAGTTTTTCTGTTGATAACTCACCCGCTTGTTCTTGTAGTACCTCTTTTTCCATCTTGATAGCTGCAAATCCTAAAACCTCTGTTCCATCTGTATTTGCCCAAAAGTTGCCACCAATTGACAGACAAGATAAGGTACAAAGCAGTATAATCATAAGTGTAATAGAAACCAAAAATGACTTCCTCTTATATGTCTTTTTTAACTCATATCGAATTAAATTGTTCATGAAATTATGCCCTCCCCTTCATTATTTTGAAAATGATAAAGATATAAATCTTCCAGTGTCGGTACAATGCATAAGGCATTTTTACATGGCTTATGATCACAAATAATTCGTAATTCAACCTCCCCATTTCCTATATGATGTATATTCGCAACACAATACTTTGAATTGATATACTCTGCCATATCTTCTTTTTCTGTACACTTCCAAACCTTCCCTTCGATTGACTTCGTGATATCATGGGCTGTACCTTGTAACAACAGTGAACCATTTTTCATAATCAAAATGGTATCTGCGATATGCTCCACATCTGGAACAATATGCGTAGATAAAATCACTATTTTATCCATTGCCAAATCAGAAATCAGATTTCGAAAGCGCACTCTTTCTTTGGGATCAAGTCCTGCAGTGGGTTCATCCAACACCAGAATCTTAGGATTATTGATTACTGCCTGAGCAATGCCAAGCCGTTGTTTCATTCCACCTGAAAATGTTCGGATTTTTCGATTTGCAACATCTGATAAACTGACAGTATGAAAAAGATTTTTTGTTCTGACCTTTGCTTCTCTTTGAGGAATACCCTTTAGTGCCGCAATATAATACATAAATTCTTTTGCTGTAAAATCTGGATAATATCCAAAATCCTGTGGCATATAACCAAGCAAGCTTCGATATTTTTCACCATTTCTTTGCACGTCACGTCCATTTATCCTGATTTCTCCTGATGTTGTATTAAGCACACCGCAAATCATACGCATAAGTGTTGTTTTACCAGCACCATTTGCGCCAAGTAGTCCATAAACACCTGGCGAAAGTGTTAGCGACAAATCATTTACTGCTGTTTTGTTGTCAAATTTTTTTGTAAGATTCTCTAATGACAATTCCATACTTTTACCTCCTGAAAATGTTATTTCTAAGTATCAGGGATATCATAACAGCTAAAAAAACATGTATGTTGATTTTTGCTTATAGACAAAAAAAATTGCTTGAAATATATCTATTATGATACGTTCAAGCAATTCTTCCTTCGTTTGGGCAAATCATACCTTTTTAATCCTCAAATACTGAACAAATTCTTCTTGTTGAAAGAATGAATTTAGAAGAATATTTTTATACTTATTTATTGTTTTCTGGGCAATCAATAATCCTTCACCACGTCCAAGTCCTTTGTCTGTGGTTCCTGCCAATACACCTTTACTTCTGGTCTGTTCACGTGTAGAGTTACGAATTAGAAAATCATATTCTTTTTTTGTCTCTTTAATCTGAATTGTAACATTACCATTACAGGCTTTCGCTTCTTCCATTGCATTATCAATGAAGATGCCAAGAATACGAATGAGATCCGTTTGAGCCATACAAAAACCCATCGTTTCATTTTCAAATTCTATCTGTAATTCCATTTTTATGCTTTGCTCCATACCCTGCATTATTTTGAAGTAGAGAAAAGACTTCATACTTTCATCGTGAATATGAGCTAGTTTTGTATACAAATCACTTTTCTCCAATTCCCATGCAGCAAAGGGAACAATGTTCTTCTCATAAAAGGCTTTCATTTCTTCATCATTGCTCTTTTCTACGAAGCCACCCATAGTAAGAAATAGGTTTTTAATATCATGTTTTACAGCACGTAACTCTTCCATACTACTTTCAAGCTCTTGATTATACTTTGAAAGCTTCTGCCAATCACTTTCTTGTAACCGCATTTCTTCTTTTAGTGATATACTTTTCAATAATAGTCGGATGTAAATCACTTGAATGAGAACAATTATAGTACACATGCCAATCCATAGCACGGGAAGGGCAAAATCAGTGGTTCCAGATGCAAAAGTCAAAAGCTCTGTCATAATCAGGCAACATAGGATTAAAGCAAGAACAAGAATTGCTGAACGGTCTATTTCTTTATATTTTTCACTATACTCTTGCAACTTTATCAGCCCATTTTTTGTGATGTTTGTGATAAGCCATACGCTTACTACAGTAATCATATATACAATCACTACAAATACCATTACTCGCATTGCACGTTTGCCTTTTTCCAAGTTATTTCCCCATGTCAAATAATAGCTAAATAATATCTGTTGTGCATTTTGGTATAGAAAATAGATTATAGTACAAATAATGGTCGAAAATACAATTGTGATTCCATTTCTGGCTTTCTCTTTATGAAATACTCTTGCTTTAAGTAGTAGTGAAATAAGCAATAATAGCATCAGCGGATATAGGCATTGTATATTAATTTGTGGAAAATACACCTTTGGTATAAGTGCTTGTCCAATGAGTAATACTGCAATCTGAAAAATCATGTCCTGAAGAGAAATCTCAAGCAGTGGTATTTGCTTTAAGACAATTCCGAGTAACAGAGCTATTGAAACATTCTGTAGATAATGATAACCGTCTTGACGAAACTGCCAATTAAGAATAAGGGCACAAACCAAGAATGCCATAACCATAATATACGAAACATGTTTTGATATCATCTTAGCCATTTTTTGACTTCACCCCGCAGTCTGAATGAGCAAGGTACTTCTTGTTGATTCGATAGTTTAATATAACCATCGCTCATTCCCAGTACATGCATTTTGTTGACAAGATAAGAACGGTGAGTGCGGATGAACATGTCACCTAACCGCCCTTGCTCTGCGTCCAAAGTGCTAATAATTGTTAGTGTTGATCCATTCAGTGTATGATATGTTATTCCATGTGATACATTTTTCTCTGTTTCTACAAATACGACATCATCAAGCGAAATAGAGATGCTCTCATCAATTCCAACATTTAATAATATTGACTTTCCGTCACTACACAATTCCTTTTCTTGTTTGTTTAAAATCATCTGAATGTATTTTTGATACCCAGTTGATAATTTGGAAATATCACTGCTTTTCTCCAAAAAACCAAATGGTTCTACTCCACTTTTCAGAACATCCATTGCCATTTCATGATGATTGGTTGTAAAGACAATCTTGCAATCACTATCTGTTTCCCGCAATTTTTTTGCTATGTCTATCCCATTTAATCTTCCACTACCAAAATCTAAGTCTAAAAAAATCAAATACTGTGCCGGATTGTTGTTGATATATGAAAATAATTCATTGCTATTCATTGTGATGCTGACTATTTTGGCATCCAATCTATTAGCTGTGATTATTTCGTTGATTTTATTAGAACTTAATCCTAAGATAAATTTATCATCATCACATAAAATGATTCTAAGCATAGTATTTTACTCCGTTCTTGCAATATTTGTTCTAAAAATTAATTTAACTCGCATTTTACAGAAGTATGCAATTTTTGTCAACAACAATAAACACAGTAATACTTATTTGTACCTTTATTGGCATACATATCCTGTCTTGAAACCATAACTATAATCATATGAAAATATACATATTTCTATATTTCCGTTGTAAAATGCATCTAAAACAGTATCCAATCCTGATGTATATAATCTTTGTGTCTCATCTACACATACTATTGAATAATTCTCCAATACACGCTCAGATAGTGATTTAGCATCAATTACCGATACATTCTTCATATGTAAATCAATATATTTATGTCCTTCTGATAGCATACCACAATTAACAATACACTCCTTTCCTATATTACTTAATGACTTTGCTATATCATAAAGCAATAATGTTTTTCCTGTTCCTGCCGAGCCCTTAATTCCCACATACCTCTTATATCATCTGTATTGAATATAATCTCTTTTTTATACTATCTTGTTGTGTAGATAATAATTACCATTCAAAAATTTTTTTGGTGTATTAAAAGGGGAAATCAAGTACTCACTAGGTTTAAATAGAAATTCTATATTTTCGGTTACAGGATGCTCAATCTCTAACAGTTTCTCCATAAGTTCCTCAATATAACTCTTTCACAAATTACCATCATATGTATATAATTACGAATTTTTTTCAGTTTCCTTTACAAGAGTACAGTTATAAATTGTATTTGACATATGCGACAAATAATACTTATTTTGTTCTAACTGGTTTTTGATTTTTTCTTCTGAAACTGGTTGACTCTTAAGTTCTACATTTACAACAACTCCATTTCTCCCTATTTTCAAGAGATCAAATTCTTTTCCTATTTGCGGTATCGTAAATGAATAAAACCATCCATTCATAGTTTCTGACGATTTATCTCGAATGCTTAATCTTGCAGCCAACACCCTTATAAGCTCTATTTCTTCTGATCTGATTTTTATATCTTTATCCCTCATAGATAAGGCTCTTTCGTAATAAGAATACAAATCCAATTCCAACAATCTCGTTAATATATATTTACTGATCTCATCTACATTTTCTCCTTTAATATGCTAAATAATTATCAAATAAATTAGATTTTATTTTCAAGTTATCTATATCCTTTGTATTTTTAATAAATGTCAATATTACATTAATTTTAAACATGTATAATCCATATTTTTTATATCTATTATTTCCTCAACCTACACTCTAACAAGATTATCATCAATTAAAGAACTTGATCTTCTTCTAATAAAACATATCTTGCAATATCTTGAATTTGACAATTCAATATTCTACAAAGATCATTAATTGTTTTTGTTGAAATATCTTTATTGTGCTTAAGTCTATGCAATGTACTATTAGGCATTTTATGCTTAGTAGTTAATGTATACCTATTTTCTTCTGATGCTTCAAGCGTCTCCCAAAACGCCGAATAATCTATGATACATATCGCCTCCTTCTAATATATAGAATATTATGTATTCTTTACCTTGAATATCTTCGTTAACGCAAATACAATCAAAAAGAAGGAGGGTGCTGTTAAAAATATTAATACAAAACAAAAAAGAGAGGAAAAATATTATGAAAAAAGCAAAACAAATCATTTTATTAACATAATTTTTATTACACTTATGTTATTATCTGCATGTACGAGTTTACCTAAAGAAAAAAATGTAAAAGAAGATCTTAAAATAGCTCTTGGAGAAGATGAAATTATTGATAACATGGAAATTATAGATCGTAAAACAGATAAAGATGCAAGAACTGATATATTCTATTTTACCGTCGAATCCAATGATGGAAAAATAGCTTATACAAGATATTATATAGTAACATATGTACTTTATGAAGAGTGCTGGTGTCGTGATGACATTTATCCTAATACTAATGAAGAATGCCTTCAAAAACCTTTAACTGGCATTGATGAACAGGATATCCCTGCTTCTCTCAACGGTAAATCTGTTTTTGCAAATTAAGAGTGTTGGGATATTGCATCAAATAGTATCACAAAAATTTCAATAGATAAGCATGATACAAATCTTGAGAAAAATACAGATACAGTAATAGTAAGTCTAACACTTAATAAATATGTAGAAGAAGCTAAAGGGCAATTAAAAATCAACTATATATTTGAGGATGGATGGAAAATAGATTCTATCTCTGATAACAAATATTTTATAGCCACAGTAAAGCCAAATGTTGCTTTAGTGATTACCGACGAAGACCTAATTGTAAAACAAGAAGTTTCATTTGGAGAATCCAGTGAAGATATGGGAAATGGATATTTTCTTATTGATAAATCAACCCAACAAACAATCACCATCAGTAAGGATGAAATATCAGAGTTTAATATTATTAATCAAAGTTCAAAATCAAAAGGAAGTTATCAAATCTATGAGTTTAGTTGTATATTAATCAAACCACATGCAACCTTAAATATTTCTGAAATTTCTGCCGATGGTATAATAGCAGGTGTCTATAGTTATACTCCATCAGTTACAAATCAAGTCTCAGAACCTGGACGTTCCAATGTATCTAGCAAAATAGATATGTCAACATTATTTATGGAATTAACATCTGGTGACTGGGTTAATAGACCTTCAAATCCTTTTTATACCACCAAATGTGATATAAATGCTATATTATATTGAAGATTCAAAAATTGAAGGATTAGGTCAAGAGAGCTGTGTATTTACTGTTACATAATAAATAATTTTAACATAGAGATATTCTAATAGAATAAGTTAGGATATCTCTATTTATATTAACCTTATTCCATTTTCAAACAATTATAATTTAATAAAAAAGATGACCATATAGAATGATTATCTTCAATATTACACTAATTGCTATTTTTTACTGGAATATCTAATTCATTCATTATTCCTGCAAATTCTTTAATACTATTATCATTATTTTTTAGAACAAGATATTTAACACCTCTTGATGCTAATTGATTACAATTTTGCTCACTTAATGTATCTGCTACAAATATATCACTATCTCTTGCTATAGTTGCATCTGCACTTTCTGGATTTCCTTTTCCCATCAATTTCACTTCAATGCGATATATCTTTCCTGTATTATTAATAAGCTTGTAATCCACTTCACGATCATAATCCTTGTTTTTATCCTTTACAAATTGCTTATTGTTTCTATTATTTTCTGGCACTCCAACCAAATCGCATAATTTATCAAGTAACGGTTTTTCTACTTTTTTCCCAATGGAACTCCATGCACCACCCCTGATCTGTAGCTTCTTTGTCGCTAAAGCATTTATAACAAGTAGACTTTCAGGTAAAGAAAGATCAACTGTTATGTCCTTATAACTAATCTTTATTGAAATAGCTAATCCATCCATAGAATCGCTTTCCAATTCTGAAACTAGCGAGCTTAAATATTCAAAATTATTATTTGCAACATCTATCATTACTTGTTTAGCTGCTGTTCCATACATATTAGTTATAGTCTTTTTATTTATTCCAGCAAACACAGCAGCTTCTTCAGGACTAAATTTTCCAGAATTAATAAAATAATTGCTATACCAAGTTAAATCAATATCTCTATCTTCCATCTTTGCTTCTATAATTTTCTTAAAAAAATCAATTGTAAAGTCAAAAAAAACAGCATTAATTGAGTTAACTACTTCCTCCCTATAATCTTGACCAGCTATTAATTTGTCTACCGTGCTTCTAATTACATCATCTTCGAATGTCATAATAATCTTCCTCCATAATTAAACTTGCATATTTCTCATTCATCTCGCACATTACAGGTGTTCTATTCATTAATTTCGCTACTCTTCCAAAAGTTCCAGATCCTGCAAAAGGATCAAGAACGACATCCCCTTCATATGAATAGTATTTCAATATTCTTCTACATAGTTCTTCCGGAAATACTGCCGGATGATTTTTATCTGACTTCGGCGCAATATACCAACAATTTGTTGAATCTATTTCCTCTTCTTCAAATTTGTCATAAATATCATAATCACCTACATTTTTATCTAATAGATAATTACATTTTTTTCTATACACCATTATACTCTCCGTAATACAATTCGGCTTATATGTGAGAGGTTTTCTTGTTTGTTGATACCCCCCTATTCTATTAGGTACGGATGGTTCAGGTTTAATCCAAACAATTTCATCCACAAAATAAAATCCAGACTCTTCTAATATTTTGTGAAAATCATAAGGTATTGGATATCTAATACTTTCAAACTCTCTTCCTGGTCTCTTTGTAATAACTGGAGATATGTTAACGATAAAAAATCTTCCATCCTCAATCACACGGTTACACGCTGAAAATACAGCCTTCATTTTTTGCAAATACTCTTCGTATGAATGATAATCAGAGTACACTCTAGCATTATAATACGGAGGAGAAGTAAATGCCAATTGAACTGACCCTCTTGACAACTTTTTTAATTTTTTTTCTGCATCACCTACTAATAATATGGGGGTTTTAATCTTATTGTGATTTCTTTTTCTTTTTTCCCTATTTTGGCGATACTCATAATACAATTTCATTTTTTCAATATTTTCGTTTCTATATTCACGTCTTATTCTTTCACCAAAATCTATAAATCTACAATCGTTTTTTCCTTTATATAAGCAAGTTCTGTACATTTGATAAACTAATTCCATTGAATTTATGCTATCAAATGCCCATCTATTAAAAAAATCTAATATTCTATTATTATCATCTTGTCTACCAATTGATGATACTATTTCCCGCTTTATTTCAATTTCATTATCTTCATTAAACATATTTACAAGTAAATCAAAGGCTTCTTCACTACGCCCGCTCACACTTCCAAGTGACTTTACATATTGCACTGATATATCTTGTTTTTTCATAATTCATTCCTCCAAAACTAATGCATATAATAGAAATAAGATTAGCAAGAACATTTTTTACCAATCTCTTAATAGTCAACTTTCTGTCAGCTTTCAATATTTGGGTGTAACTTGGGCGTAGTCATATTCTACAAACCCTTATTACCCCCTGATTTTACTACTTTTATTTATCCAAACTTTTCATCGTTGGGAATAACAACACATCTCTTATAGCATATGAATCCGTTAATAACATACATAAACGATCGATTCCAATACCAATTCCACCTGTTGGAGGCATTCCATACTCTAGTGCTGTAATGAAATCTTCATCCATATGGTTAGCTTCTTCATCACCTGCTGCTCTTAATTCTTCTTGTGCCTCAAAACGTCCCTTTTGATCTATTGGATCATTTAATTCTGAGAATGCATTTGCCATTTCTCTCTTAGTAATGAATAACTCAAATCTCTCTGTAAATTCTGGGTCACTTGGTTTTCTCTTAGCAAGTGGAGATATATCAACTGGGTGATCCATAATAAATGTAGGTTGAACTAAGTTCTCTTCTACATACTCTTCAAAGAACAAGTTAATAATATCACCATATTTATGTCTATCTTCAAAAGCTATTCCTTTTGCTTTAGCTATAGCCTTTGCTTCTTCAACTGTCTTAATCTCGTTAAAGTCAACGTTTGCATACTTCTTAACAGCATCAACCATAGTTAATCTCTCAAATGGCTTAGATAAGTCTATCTCTACACCATCATAAGTAACTACTGCTGTACCACATACTGTCTCTGCAAGATATTTGAATAAGTTCTCTACTAAGTCCATCATTCCATAGTAATCTGTGTATGCTTGATACAACTCTAATAGTGTAAATTCAGGATTATGTCTAACTGATAAACCTTCATTACGGAATACTCTACCTATTTCATATACTTTCTCTAATCCACCAACAATAAGTCTCTTTAAATATAACTCTAATGATATTCTTAAATGTAAATCTTGGTCTAAGGCATTATGGTGAGTAAAGAATGGTCTTGCTGCTGCTCCACCTGCATTTCCAGTAAGAACAGGAGTCTCTACCTCTAAGAAACCTTGTCCATCAAGATATTTACGAATCTCACTTAGAATTCTTGAACGCTTAATAAATGTATTTCTTGATTCTTCATTTACAATTAAATCAATATATCTTTGTCTATATCTAACGTCTGTATCCTTAAGTCCATGATACTTCTCTGGAAGAATCTGAAGACTCTTAGAAAGTAATGTA
>JAVBUL010000156.1:0-13973 GCA_031555415.1 Lachnospiraceae bacterium
AATATGATGGATGCTCAAAAGGTTGTTCACGATAAGATTGAAAAAATATATATAGCTAGCATGGATTTTGCTGGTTTAAATCAGGCTTTTTATACAATCCTAGATATAATTAATAGTGCAATAGCAAACTAAAAAAATACAGCTTATTTCAGGAAAGAAATGTGCCATTACATTTCAATTTGTATGTATGGCACATGTTCTTTTAAAACAGTAAATAATGCTCTTGCATGCTTTAGGGATGATACCGAAACTCCTGCATGAACAACATTATTATCTCTATCATAAAAAACAATCCTAATTGGGACATTACTACTTGCTCTTAATCTTAAATCCATAAATCCTACACGTACAACATTTTTTAAATCAATATCAAACATCACAGGAATTAGCCAAATTCCAAAATCCCATCCATGTTTTAGTACTAAATGATTTTCAGCAATATATCCTTTTAGATAATAAGCAGCTTTAAAATCCACCAAATGCTTTCCTTCATAGGTTCCATCAATTCTCTTTTTTTCCTTATACATCTTAACTGTTTTTATGTTACCTATAGTCACTAAAATAAGTATAACTAATATAAAAATTATAAATCCCATATGTTCCTCCTAAAAATTATATTGTCAATAGTTTAATGTTGAAAAGCGACAATATGTCTATTATAATTAATATAGTTTTTTAAGTCAAGAAATAAGAGGAAATGCTAAACAAATTTTAACTATTGACTTGAGTGCAGATAGGAGTAAAAATGGACATCATTATTAGAAATATCAAGAAAAAAGATTTTGGAAAAATCCAGAAATTTGCGTTACAAGGGATGAATTTTACTATGTATACTGAAAATAAAATAGAGTTATACTTTTATACAAAATATTTTTGGTATCTTGAACTAAATAGGGCAACTGAGGTTTTAGCAGCATATATGGGCAACAAATTAGTGGGTGTGCTACTTGCAGATATGGATGGTAAACAAAAGGTTACAGTATCAAAATGGAGGAAGTTATATATAAAAATGGTTGAGTGGATTATGAAAGTTGCTTATAAAGGAGCATCTGACCTTTATGATGAAACAAATAAGGATATGCTTAAACATTTTAAAACAAAGTATCACCCTGATGGGGAACTGAATTTTTTAGCAGTAGACCCTACGATAAAAGGGAAGGGTATTGGAAGTAAATTATTAGCTGAATTAGAGTGTAGAGAAAAAGGAAAGCTTGTTTATTTATTTACCAATACTGGATGCACCTATCAGTTTTATGAACATAGGGGATTCGAGCGTTTTGACATTAGGAAAATTGATATTGATGTACATGAAAAGAAAATACCTCATGACTGCTTTCTATACTATAAAAAACTAAACTAGTTTCATATTCCAGTCTTGTGTAGGTAAATTTATTTCTTTCCATATTCCATCTACATAGATATTTTCGTGTAATAAAATATCATACCCATTCGTTAGGCGAACAAAATCAAATCGATATTGTTTGCCATTTCCGGATGCATAAATAAAAATCAAGTCACCATCTTGTTCGGTTCTATCAATCTTATCAATTATTTTTAAGTTTTCACCATACACAATTTCAACTACAGCGTCTGACATATAGAACCAATGATGTTCTGGTGCACATAAAAAATCTTCAGGTGTTAAATCTATTTCATCAATCAAATATCCCTTTAAAGTTTCTTTGGCAGTAACAATCCCATAATAATAGACAAAATTAGTACCCAGTTTTTCAGTATCATTCGTTTCTTTCTGTCCTTGTATTGTTTCTATTTCTACAAGATAAGATGAGCCACTTTTTGAATAAGCCGGTAATAGTTTAAGTAGTGTTATAAATCCTGTTCCTTTAAATGAATTTATAAATTGACTAAGACTTATTTTTTGTTTGATTTTATCTGTAAGCAGTTGATAAGCGTATGGGTAAGGTTGATAACCATAACCAATGGAACCACATCCACCGGAATATCCCATCATATTTGAAGCCCTATTTAGTATTCCAAAATAAGCAAGTATAACCTGCCGCGGTCTGGCAAATTCTCTGGCAATATTGATATTATTTGCAGTATTGTGTTCAGGCTGCTCAAAATCCGAGAAAGAATATGGATTATTTAATGGTGCTTCATTACTTGGACGTCGAAAACGTTCATAAATTTCGGTTTCATCTTCAAACATATTTATCTTTTTATATCTCCTATTTATAAATATTTACTAATACATATGATTATGAGAGAGTATATTAACATATACCAAGAACTGAGTTTACAAAATAAAAAAATTATACTTGACACTTCATTATGTCTATGTTATATTAAGATAAGTATTTTTAATTAGGTTTTGATTTTGCATGTAATTGTGATTCATTATTTCATTAATGTTTTACGATTGTATGCATTTTTTATTTAATAAAAATATTCAAAAAAATAATAAATTTAAGGAGGTATCTTTCGTGAATAAAGGTACAGTAAAATGGTTTAACGCTCAAAAAGGATTTGGATTTATCAGTGATGAAAACGGTGAAGATATATTCGTTCACTTCTCAGGACTTGCAATGGATGGTTTCAAGACTTTAGAAGACGGACAGAAGGTTACATTTGACACAACTCAGGGTCAACGTGGACTTCAAGCTGTTAACGTTTGCATAGCATAATTTAAAATAGCTAATTAAGTTAAAACTAAACTATTAGTGCCAAGCCAGTATGATATTCTATCTGCTGTCTTGGCACTAATTTTTGTGTATGTGCATATGGAGTGCATACGGAGTGCATTGACTGATATAATAAAAAAAACAGTTATATTCAAGGAGGAAAGTATATGATAACACAAAGGTTTAAAAAAAGTTTTATAGCAGTAGCAATGTGCTTATGTATGATAGCGACACTTATACCATGGGCACCGGTAACAAAAGCAGTGGCAGCAGCCCCAGTGGTTACAAGTGATATTCAGTTAGGGACAGACGGAATAGAAGCTGGAGATATAATCAACTTTGGAAAAATTGGAAACAATTCTATTCAGTGGAATGTGTTGGACTTAAATACTGCAAATGATACAACAACTGGCTATGCATTCCTATTATCCGTAAAAGCAATAGCTGAAACCAGTTGGAGTTCTACATTTACAACCTATCAATCTAGTCAGATTCGTGCTGAGCTAGAAGGTAATGCTGATTCAATAAGAAAGAATACAGATAATTTCAAATTGGCAGAACAAGCTGTAATGCTTGCTACAAACAAAAGTGATGCTGCAATAAATAAATATGGTATTGACTTTGCTGAAGAAATAAATAGCCTAAATGGTGACAAGTTATTTTTACTATCAGTAGAAGAATATGCAGAATATATAACAACTAGACAATTAGCAACTCCTGGAACAAAGAATTTAGCCGGTTCAGGTGTGGGATGGTGGCTTCGTTCTACCCTCGCACATCTTCAGTGTATCGGATTCAAACCTAATGGAAATTCTCCAGGAGGAGCACTAACAACGGATGAGTATGGTGTTCGTGCTGCTTGTAACCTGGATATGTCAAAAATTCTTTTTACATCATCAGCTAATGGTAAAATGTCAGGTACATTAGGAGCAGAAGCACTTTTACAGAATGTAGCAATAGATACATCAAATTGGAAGATAACATTATTGGATGATACGAGATCTGCACTTTCAGTTTCTACAACAGAACTAACTGGAGCACAGGGTACAAATGTATCAATCATATATTCAGGTGCAGAATATGGTGAAAATGAGTATCTTTCAGCAATGATCGTAGATGATTCAGACAATGTTCTTTATTATGGAAGATTAAAAAATATTGCAGCTTCAGCAGATGCATCAGGAACACAGCAAGTTAAAATTCCTAGTTCATTAGTAACAGGAAATTATACTTTATTAGTATTTAATGAAGAATATAATGGTTATGCTAAAACAGATTATGCGAGTGCATTTGAAAGTATTGATTTAACAGTAACACAAGGAAGAGCATCAGCTGTTAATCCTGTAATCACAAATAATTTAAGTCGCACAGAAGTTATTTATAACAAGAATGCCGTTGCTACAGCGCTTGATGCAACAGCGACAGTAACAGATGGTGGAAGAATAACTTATCAATGGTATATGAGCCCAGACGATAATCCTGACAATGGTGTTGAATTAATAAATGAAACAAATGCAACGTATACTCCAAAAACAGTAAAAGAAGGCACTTCATATTATTTTTGTGTAGTACAAAATAATATAACAGGATCTAGGTCAGGTACTATAAGCAATATTGCAAAAATAACAGTTACAAGCGAACAAGATCCAGGAGGACAAGATCCAGGAGGACAAGACCCACAACCAGGTAATCCTCAGACAGGTGATGTTACTGATATGGTTCTCTTAAGTGCTTTATTAATTATGGCAGGCTTTGCTGTTTTTGTAACAATCAAAAGGAAATCATGTAAGAACATATAAAACTTAACAAATTATTTTGTAGGATAAGGGTGGACAAGTAGTCTGCCCTTGCTTTAACCACAAATTGATTAGTCTAATCGCATAAAAATCTGCATAGAATTATTCTCATTAGAATAAACTGAAATGAAGAATATTAATACGTTGCATTTGAGCAGCTTGTAGGAGTTTATATGGACAATGTAAGTTATAGTGATGAAGCGATGTTAGGTGCAGGATTACCTTATGATAATATAAATTGGAATGAGATTGCAGGTCAACCATTTGGCACAGCTTCTAGATTTAATGTTATTATTTTTAACGATGCCAATAATATAGTTGATGTTGAAGGTCCGGTAGCAATTGGCGGAAACTTTTTTAGCCCAAGGGGGTTAAGTGTTGGTTATGTTAGAAAAGGTAATGAAGCAGTTCCTTATTCGCCAGATTTAGTTCGCTTTTTATCGGGAGGTAACGTATCAATGACAGGACCTTTGGTAGTTAGAGGTCATGTTGTAGTTAATGGTGGATTCCGTGCAGCGAAGGGGAGTACTTATTTAATTGGAAAAAGTGGTATGGATAATCAGATACAGGAACTGAAATTTTTATATCAGAATAATAGAGGCAGCCAATATTGGACACCATCTGATAAAGGTGATCATTATGTTGTTCCTAGCTATGATGTACCGAGATATATACCGGCAAGCAGAGTAAATGCTAATTTATCTGAATTTTTCAGTGATGCAAGAGAAGGCATAGGATACTATAAAGACTGTATTGAGGCATTAGAACCAAATGGAAGTGTAGTGGATAATAATCATGAATGGATTTTGAGAGGTAATAATCCAGTACAAAATGTATTTATTCTTGATACAAGACCGAATGGTTTAATTAACAAAGGAATACGTGCAGAAGTTCCACAAGGAAGTACAGTTATTGTAAGGATGAGAACAGGAGCAAGTGCACATTTACAATATGGTGTTTATGGTGAAAGAAGTAAGACTAATCAGACATT
Source organism: Lachnospiraceae bacterium (assembly GCA_031555415.1). GTDB lineage: Bacteria > Bacillota > Clostridia > Lachnospirales > Lachnospiraceae > CAG-303. Next base: position 5,430 of record JAVBUL010000156.1, read on the forward strand.
GTATGTCTTTGAAGATGCAACCAATATTTATATGGAAAAATCCACAGATATATGGGGAAGCATACTTGCACCGCAAGCAATGTTCCATGCACATTCTACAGGCGGTCATGTAAGTGGCAATGTTGCGTTAGGATCATTTGCGGTAAATGCTAACAGTGGTTTTGAATTTCATTTCAATCCTTTTGTGGGTGGAGTGAGGTGTCAAACAATACCTGCCCCAATAATACCGGAGCCAATAATACCGGAACCAGTAATACCAGCACCGGTAATACCAGAACCAATTATACTAGAGCCTGTAATACCAGCTCCAGAACCATGTCCTGCATGCCCGGAGCCACTGCCATGTCCGATTCCAGAGCCATGTCCTGTTCAGGAACCATGTCCTACCTGTCCGGAGCCGGAGCCATGTCCGACGTGTCCTATCCCAGAGCCATGTCCAATGTGTCCTACCTGTCCGGAACCGGAGCCATGTCCATCGTGCCCATCATGTCCTGAATGTCCGATATGCCCAACTTGCCCAGAACCGGAAAAGATATATATACCGGTACCAATGCCCGTAGCGGTACAGGCGGATTGTCCGGAAGAAAAATCCTGCCCTATTTGTCCGGAATGTCAAGAATGTCGTATTGAACCAGGTAATATTATGGGATGCGTAAGAGGCTGCTGCTGTGGTAATTTCCATAATTGGGATGTGAAACTATTCGAAAGATGCAACGACAGGGATAATCTTATCTGTTGTACACAAATTTGTGGTTATGGTTACTTTGAATTTTCAGTTCCTTTTGAAGGTTGTTATATCTTGAAAGTAAGGCAATCTGATAACTGCTGTCAGACATTTAGATGTAAACCTAGCATTATCTTAAATAATGTTGGTGTTGAATGCTTTATGATAGAATAAATCGTTATATGTAAAATTATCTTGAACCACAAATAGTCATATAGTTATGTGATTTACACAAAACTGTATGACTATTTTTATACAAAAAAATAAGTGTAGTAAAAATTATAATATATAATTATAATAGAAATATGTCTTGACTCTAACACGGTGTCACCAGTTATCCTTAGTTTAAGAAAAAGAAATGAAATGAGGTAGTTAATGTATGGAATTACAATCAATCAGTCAAGTATCAAGAGATTATGGAATATCTGTAAGAATGATACGTTATTATGAACAAGTCGGATTAATAGAAAGCAAGCGTAAGGAAGATTATGCCTATAGGGTTTATGATGAAAGCAATCTAATTAAACTAAGGCAGATTATAACATTGCGTAAACTTCGTGTTCCGGTAAAGCAAATAGTAAGCATATTAAATAATACTGATGCGGCAGAAGTGGTTGAAATTTTTAGAAAGAATATTAGCCAGCTTGACGAGGAAATAACAGCACTTTCAACCGTAAAGGGCATATTAACACGTTTTGTAGAAGAAATTAATGAGAAAACAGATGTTAAATTAAAGCTACTTGGCGATGAAGATATGTTATCTGCAATAAGCACTCTTTCTTTTTCTAATAATCAAATTAAGGAAAACAAGGAGGATGTATCAATGGATGTATTGAACAAGGCAGATGAAAGCTTAAATAAGCTAGAGGATAAGGATGTTAGGATTGTGTATTTGCCACCAATGACTGTGGCAGCAGCATATGCATCGGGGGACGGAGCTGAGGGTAAAGCGGCAAACATGATAAAACAATTTGTAGATGAAAGTGGACTGTTAAGCATTAAGCCGGATGCGAGAAGTTTTGGTTTTGACTGTTCCAGTGGAGCAACAGGAACCGGAGAACTTTCACAAGTATATGAAATGTGGGTATCTGTTCCAGATGACATGGAGATACCAAAACCGTTAGTAAGACGAACCTTTAATGGTGGATTATATGCAGCACATGTGTTAAGGTCATGGGATTTTGATGATTGGCGATTATTAAAAGAATGGGTTGTTGCAAGCGATAAGTATGATAATGATTGGAATTCTCCAAGGTGGACTTCACTTGAAACGGTTGCAGGTCAAGGCTTTGAAGAAACACTAAATTATTATAACTATGTTCAAAAAGGTTGTGAAATGCAGCTTGACTTATTGTTTCCGATTAGGGAAAAGGATGAAATAAATGAGCAAGAAAATTCATCAAATACCTGTGAGATAGTAAATAAAAAAGATTTATCAGACGTTTGTGATTACATGAAAGCCATTATTATACCGGAAATACCAAATGATTTTGTTATATCAGATGATTTTGGACATGGCTTGTCAGTTACTGAATTAGAAGCAGGAATAACAGCATTCCGTACATTTTTATACAGACTTTTTGATAAGTTAGCCTCTGATAAAGATAAAATCGATGTGGAGACTGCAAAAAACTTTAATCCTGATTTGGTTGACGGATTAGTTCATGTGTGTTCAGAGGGCTCTATTCATAAGTGTTTTCCTGTGATAAATGACCTCGCTGTTATAATGTTTAGCATGGGATATCATGGTAAGCTTGAAACAAAATCGGATTATAAATTAATCGTAGCAGGTAGTGATTTAAATAAGCCATTTGATTCAAAAAATGAAAAAATCAATTCATTTATTAATATACCAAGCGAACGAAAAAAGGAGCTATTCGGTATTCTATCCGGACTGGGTTTTAAATTCGAGGGTATTGATTTTTCAAAGGAAATAGATTTTTCAAAAGTAGAAACTTTAAATGTAAGGCATGAGGATAATTCTTATTTAGTTGTTGGACTAAAACTTCTTGCCGAAGCTCAAACAAAGAAGAAAACTACTTACTACAATTTAAAAGAAGTATTTATGCGTTGTGATTTTTATCCATTATCACAAAAGAATGTCAAGGTGAAGGACTTGAATTTCAATCTTTTCCTTAGCCCACATTCACAGGAAATAAGGGAATGGATTATTGATATAGACAAATACTTAACTGATAATGGCTGTAGTGTAGCTAGTGAAATAAATAATTTTAACTCAAATATTATTTTAATTTACACTTCACGCAAAACAGGGGATAAGATATGTAAAATAAGTCTGGGTATAGAAGGCTGTAAGGCATTTCCATACGGACGTCATTTTGCAAGTGAAGATAATATTTTATCATACCTGCCAGAAAGCATGTTTACTCCTTTGACAGATGGTAAAAATCTGTGTACAGGTTGTGCATCTAAGAGACCAGATTTAGTTCCACACAATATTAGGTATACAATTGAGGGCAAATCATATGCAAGGTGCCATGGCAAAGGATTTGGGTATTCGCTTGATAATGCAGACGAACGAGAAGTAATAGGAAGATGGATTGAAATGGAAATAGAGTGGTACAGACAGTAAATAAAAGCAGGTCCGAGAGGGCCTGCTTTAATAGCATTGTCATTTTAGATATGAAAGCTCTAAATCAACCCAGTTTTCAATCTCACGTCTTATTTCTCCTTCTGAATCTAAATTAGTCAGTGGAATCCAAAAGTCTATGTCACGGCAACAGCCGCTTGGGCACTTAAAATATTGAGTTCCGTCAACGATAAACTCAAACCAGCTTTTTTCTATCTTGCATGGCGAAGGATTACAACATCCGATTCCTGACTTAATTACTCTGAGTAAATCCAGAGGAAAATTTTCTATAATATTAGCATATTCAGCTGCATTTTTAACATTAATTCTAATATCGCAGTCATCGGGAGTTACCCTAATCGTCCAAGTATCCGTAAGGGGCCTGTTTTTATATGAATATATAAAGTAATATCCTATAACTGAAAATCTATCATTTGTTATTTGACATTTGAACCCTTTATCTATAAGTGTTTGATGCATCGCTAACAAAAATTCCTGTGTTTCCACTGGGAATGGTTTGGAAACATCTTTTAACATAGGTATTGGTAATTGTCCCTCTGTTGACAATGCTTTATAATCACAACGCAAGAAAATACCTTCTATGGTCATACCATTTAAATGAATCGGTCCACAATTTGCAGTATTAGGAAATGCTTGAGCTTTAGCCATAACCTTTAAGCCTATTAACATAATAGGATTGTCGGGATATGATACTTCTAATATTGAGTTTTTAATTAGCTTAGGCTTGTCCCGGTCTAATCCGATACTAAAAAATTCAATACCGCAATTAGTTAAATATTGTAAGTATACCCCCACATGTGTTACATGGGCCTTCTTTAAATCAGTAATTAATTCATCTACATTTATCACTAATGAATCTTTATTGTTGTTTAATTCACCATTAACACCTATACACATTAATAAAGTTGCAATATTTCTAAGAAACGGATAATCTAAATTGATAGCACTTCCTGTCCTGTTCGTAGTTGGTTTTGGATTGTCATATAAATCAGAGTCTTCCATAATGTTGTCATAGAATTGCTCTAAAAAATCCTTAAACGCAAGAACGCCATTTTTTATACTCTTAGCATCAGCAATGCTTTCATATATGGAACTTATTTCATAATCCGCAGGAACTTCAGGTATCATTTCTTTTAAATACTTTGCATAGTCTCTAAGCGATTTCCTCATACTTATCCTTTCTTTTAAACTATTTTAACTGGTATAAAAATCTTAAGTTGATGATACCCTAAAGCCTCAAATGTCTTAGGGAGTGTTAGCATATGTGTCATTCGGTACCTTCCCGGACCATAATCTAGTTCAAAGTTATCTTCTTCGCGAACCCAATTTTCCAGATAAGCAATTGTTGACATTACGTCACCCATATTATCATCAATTGCTACTGCTGAAATATATAGTCCTCCTAAAAAGTCAATCACTTCATAATCTTCAGTATCTATAGTGTTTAATGCATCATTTGTTAATACTCTTATCCACATAAAGTTACCTGCATCATGGCATAAAAAGTCCTGAGGTGTTAAATCGGAAGGTAATATATCGGAAATCCATTTCATCATAAATCTATTCAGTTTTTCTTCATCCCACCCTTGGGTCCATCCGGATGATACAGCCTTAAACGATGAAGGGAATTCACTTATATGTGGTCTTAATTGTTTCAGTTTTGAATTTAGTTCAAATAATCTCTTTACATTAACCATATTTTCCTCATAATCTACGAATCTCTCCATTACAGAGGAAGTTACTGTCTGCATTTCTTGTGTTGACAGAACTTTATCATATGCCGCTATATTATTAATAATAACATTTGCATTATCTCCTCCATCATATTGCCACCATGAGCCATATCCAAGCTTTAAATTATCTGCAGTTTGTAAAAATTCCAGAATCTTACTATAATCAGTTAATGTTCCTCTACCATTATCAACTCCTACTTTACCGTCCATATTTTCCATATATGTGATAATCGATTGGTCATATGCTTTTTCGCCGTTTACATATAATACAAATCCATTGTTATCAAAAGTGATAGTCACTAATTTTGTACCTTCACCTATATAATTTTTAACTGCCGCGTAATCTTTCATATTTGCATCAAAAATTCCGCCGATTGCATTATAACCAATATATGAAGTTGGGCTTATATACAAACGTCCAGCCTCACCATCAATGGTTATTAAAGCTCCAAGGTTATTAGCCATACCAACAGCTGTTACTTTAAATGTCAATGATGCTCCATTTGATAAATCCATTCCTTTAAAAGGATTTTCAAAGGTATATTCTGATTTATCATCTAATGATAATGCACCACTGATATCCTTATCTTTTTCAAACTTAATTTCTTTTACAGTCCCAGCGATAATATCTTCTTTGTCGGAAATCTTATCTTCAATTTCTTTTGCTTTTTCATAAAGAATTTTTACATCATTGCTATTGTTAAAATCTGCTTTTTCAATACTGTGGATAAAGTTTAAAACAATCTCCTTAAGTTCATGTAAAAGGGCAACTTCATCATCAATATCTTCCACTTTTTTTCCTAGTACCTCTAAAACCACTTCTGAACCTGAGGTATTAAAAATACGCATAATATCCTTTATACCAATATCAAGTTTACGTAGGATAAGAATTTGTTCTAATTTCTTTATATTTGCCTCATCATACATTCTATAAGCATAATCCTCACCTCTTATGCTGGTTATTAATCCTTTTTCTTCATAAAAACGAAGAGTACGTGTAGATACACCGTATTGTATTGATATATCTTTTATTTTCATTAAATCATTCATTTATTATACCCATGCGTATCACAAGCTTGCTTGTGATACTGCCCAAATAAAACTCTAAACAGAGTTTAGAGTGTGAAAGAACTGATAGCTGGGCTTCCTTTCTTTAGTTTTATTGTTCTTTCACAATATCCTCTTAAATTTTTATTCACCATAATTGTACAATTTATGTTTGTGTAAGTATAGTATAAACTTTTACCATGGGTCAAAGTCAAGGGTTAGAACGACTTTTTGAAAAAATTTTGAAAACGGTTCAAATTGTTCCAGCAAGAATTCGTTTTATAATTCTTGCAAAGTTCGGCTTTAGCCGAATCTTTTATTTTGGTATAAAGTAACAATATACAAACATATGTTTGGATGATATAATGTATATAATAAAAAGTATAAAAGGTGGGAGGTGCTTTTTTAATGGGGGATAGAACATATTTATGTATAGATTTAAAAACGTTTTATGCATCAGTGGAGTGTGTGGAACGTGGGCTTGATCCGTTGACTACAAATTTAGTAGTGGCAGATCCGGAACGCAGTGAGAAAACTATATGTCTTGCAATAACTCCATCTATGAAGGCACTCGGAATTAAAAATCGTTGCAGGGTATTTGAGATACCAAAGGGTGTAGAATATATAATGGCACAACCGAGGATGAAGCTATATATTGACTATTCGGCGAATATTTACAGTATTTATCTGAAATACATTTCAAAAGAAGACATTCATGTGTATTCAATAGATGAAGTATTTATGGATGTGACCAATTATTTATCCTTATACCATATGGATGCGAAAGCATTGGCAGTTAAGATAATGGAAGATATAAAGAAAGATTTTGGCATTACAGCAACAGCAGGGATAGGTACAAATTTATATCTGGCTAAGATTGCACTTGATATCACAGCAAAGCATGTTAAAGACAACATTGGGTATCTTGATGAGGCAGCTTACCAGAGAACCTTATGGAATCATAGACCACTTACAGATTTTTGGAGAGTGGGCTCTGGAATAGCAAAAAGGCTTTCAGGTATGGGAATTATGACCATGAGAGATATTGCAGAGGCTGACGAGGAGATGTTGTATCGGATATTTGGAATAGATGCAGAACTATTAATAGACCATGCGTGGGGCAGAGAAACTGCCACTATGGCAGATATAAAGTCATATAAGTCAAAAAGTAGCTCTATATCAAGCGGTCAGGTATTGCCTAGAGACTATAGCTTTGAAGAATGTAAGCTGGTAGCTATGGAGATGCTTGATGCACTTTGTCTTGATATGACAGCTAAAGGTATAGTGACTGAATCGCTTACATTAATGATAGGGTATTCAAATGAATTAGGGCTTAAGCCTATACATGGAACAGCGTCTATGACAGTATGCACTAATTCTTATCGTGTAATAGTACCATATATTATAAATTTATATGAACGTATAGTTGATAAGAAAAATTTAATCAGAAGGTTAAGCCTGACTTGTAATAATACACATGAGGAAACATATGAGCAATATGACCTTTTTACAGATTATGTGCAAGTTGAGAGAGATAAAAAAATTCAAAAAGCAACACTTGAAATAAAAAAGCGGTTTGGTAATAATGCTCTGATTCGAGGGATGGATTTACAAGACGCAGGAACGACTAGAGAGAGAAATAGACAGATTGGAGGGCATAAAAGTGGCGAGTAAACGTGGAAAGATGGATCGAGCTGACAGGGCAAAACAATTTATGCCCTTTGATGGCTTAAAAGGATTTAGAGAAGCATTAGCAGAAAAAGAACGTATTATAGTTCAAAAAAGAGAATTGTCGGAAGAGCAGAAGGCAGAACTGGACCTTAAACTAAATCAGATTCAAAAGAAAGATATAATAACAGTTGAATATTTCCAAAACGAGGAATATTTAAGAATAACAGGAATGGTGTCGTGGATAGATAAAACAGGAAAGGCGCTGAAAATCATAGAAACAAGGATTGAATTTAATGATATTTCTGATTTAAAGAAAATGTAATTATAGCATATTTTTTGAGGTAATCAAAAAGCTGTAAAAAGGCAATTTTACATGCAGATTAATAAAAAAAGTAGTTGATTTATTCATCTGCATGTAATAATATTTCATTATAGAAGGAATCTATAAACAGGCTAAAGATATACTATAGAATCCTAAAAATGAGATATGAGGAAAGAGGTACTGTAAATTATGGAAAAAAGACTATTGGAAATTAGTTTAGATGAGGATGTAGAGATTGTAGAGATTACAGAAAACAATAAAAATGATATAGCTTATAGGCAAATGATAAGAATTATAGCCTATAAAGAGCAACTAAGTAAGTAAGCCGAGTTTACGAGGTGATACTAATGAGAGACGAAATTAATAATAAAATAAAATTATCTATGAAGAAACATAACTCTGTTGACTATACTTCTCTAAGTCTTAAACTTTTTGA
>JAVBUL010000122.1:0-3077 GCA_031555415.1 Lachnospiraceae bacterium
TACATTGTCGGGTTACGAGAAAAAAGATAAACTCGAACAGGAAATTTTAGAGAAAATTGCTAAAGCATTGGATATTCCTGTAGAGGCAATTACAGAACTCAACGATGGAGCGTCTATTAATATTGTAAATGCATACGACCAGTCTGGCTCAGTATATTATAGTCCTACTTTCAATCCGATTGATAAGATTGTAGAACTTTATGATAAGTTGTTGATAGCGGAAAAAGAAAAGGTTACTCTGTTGCAAGAGGTTTTGAGGGATAAGAAATAACAATAGATTCAGGATATTTGACAATCCCAATTTCCTGAAAAGGAGATTGGGATTATTTTTTGTATAAATCTTTAAATTTGAACTTATGAATAATGATTACCTGAAGGAAATTGCTGAAAATTGGAACAGAGAAGCCCGTAGAGAAGACATTAATAGATATTTCTATTTTTATGAAGAGGTTCAAAAAATTTCACAAGGAAAAAAATGTTATGTAATTGGAAGAAAAGGAAGTGGTAAAACTGCTTTGAGTGAATATCTGTTTAATATGAGCAATGAAATATCTATATTCTCAAAGCGATTATCTTTTGCAGATTTCCCATACGAGCAATTATACAAGTTAAACGATAATCGATATGCGAAAAAAAGTGAATATATTACCATATGGAAATATATAATATATTCATCTGTGTGCGAATTAATGCTTAATAATGAAAGTGTTAACGAGAATGTAAGACATAGTTTAGCAGTAACATATCAGAAAGATATTTTAACAGAACTACCTAGGAAGATTGAAAAATGGACAAGCAGTAATTTTAATATTCCAAATATTACAAATACAGAAATTGACATAATGTCATGGACGCAAAAGGTTTATATTCAGGAGGATATTATAAAGGAATATATTGATGATTCAACATATTTTATTTTGATTGATGGTCTTGACGATGATTATACAACTAACTACAGGAATAATCCAGAACAATTCATTCAATATAACAATGTGATTACAAGCCTTTTTAAGGCTATTCATTCAATTAAAGAATCTTTTGTTGGAAAGCAGACTAAAATATATCCTGTTATTTTTTTAAGAGATGATATTTTTAAAAATATACGAGATAATGACAGAACAAAATGGGGTGATTTATCAATTGATATTGATTGGGATAGAGATAAGATCCGAAAATTGTTAGCATTTCGGATATCAAGAGTTGTAGATTCGAGTTCTACGAGTTCACTTTCTTTTAATGACGCTTGGCAAAAATTGTTTTCAAAATATTATGTAGAATATGGCAATCAGCAATCAAAACAAATGCATAGTTATGACTTTATTGATAGAATGACTCAATTGAGACCGCGTGATTACATTGAATACATTAAGGCTTGCTGTTCAAAGGCTTCTGCAAAAGGACTTTCTGTTGTATCTCCAGAGATTGTGAGATCAGAGGAAAAAGCATTCTCCAATTATTTACGATCTGAGATTATTGATGAGATTTTTCCTGTATTGCCTGAAATAGAAATAATTTTTAGCATACTATCCGAAGTAGCATCAACAACATCATTTAGCATTGAAAACTTTAAGAAGGTATTTGATAGCTATGTAAAAAGAAAAGAAATAGCTGAAACAAATTCTGATTATGTTTTACAAGTATTATTCGATTTTAGTGTAATTGGAAATTTACCCAAGCCTAATTATCCAGTTTTCAGATATAAAAATAAAGAAGCAAAATTAAATAAGAAAGAGAGATTAGTAGTGAATAGAGGACTTTATAAATCACTTCAAATAGTATGATTACAGAATTAAACAAATTAAAGGATGAGATTTTAGATTTAAAAGAACCTTCTACTATCACAGAATTTCAGGATCATACAAAATTAATAGTTTTAGCGGAAAGAGTTGATGTCACTCTTCGAAATATATATGATAGTGAACATGTTCTTAATTTAGACAAGAATGCTGTTATCAGATTTTTCGAACCTACGAATAGTATGTATATTAAAGATGGAATAAGACCATATCAAAAACATTGGAAGAAAGGAAAGGAAGCCATATTAAATCATATCGACAGTTGCATTAAAGATATAGAATTAAAACAGAAATTTACAATTAAAGACACTTATATTGACACACAGTTAATTTTTCAATTGTCTTCTTTTTCTGGAGGACAATTTGACACAAAAAAACTAGTACAATATTTAAATGAGGTAAACTCAACTTTTCAAGAAGGAAATTATCTCGCTTGTATTCTATTGTTGCGTGCTATCTTAAATTATATTCCTCCAATTTTTGGTCAAAGCACCTTTGCTCAAGTAACAAGTCAGGTTGGGCGATCTCTAAAGGATATTTTTACTTTTTTGGAAGAAGGGTTAAGAAAAATTGCAGATTTACATACTCATAGACCTATTTCAAGTAGCGAAAGCCTTCCCTCTCATAGACTGATAGATGTATATAAACCACAATTTGAAACCCTGATTCAAGAAATTATCGCAAGGCTCTAATAAATCAAAACACCCAACTTTACATTTATGGGTGTAAAATCGGGTGTGAATCTTGTAAAATATTGATAGTCAATATTATTTGCGGAGAGAGAGGGATTCGAACCCCCGGACCTTTTACTGTCAACGGTTTTCAAGACCGCCGCTATCGACCTCTCTGCCATCTCTCCCTATTCACAATGTGTGAACGCTGTTAAGCGGTTGCAAATACACAACGCTTTTTTCTTTTTCCAAATTTTATAAGGAAATTTCTTCCGTCGTAGTCAGTAAATCTTCCAGCTTTTCCCTTCGTCGGATCAGATGCGGTTTTCCATTCAGTAACAATACCTCTGCGGGTTTGTAGCGGGAATTGTAATTGGATGACATAGAGAAGCAATAAGCTCCGGCATTTTCAAAGCATAAAATATCTCCTTCTTTTATTTCATTTATTTTACGGTTCGTCCCGAAAGTATCGGTCTCACAGATATATCCTACTACCGTATAAAACCGCTGTCTTCCTTCCGGATTAGAAATATTAGTAATATGATGATAGGAATTGTAAAACATAGGACGGATCAGATGATTAAATCCACTGTCCACTTCTGCAAAAACG
>JAVBUL010000216.1:0-6658 GCA_031555415.1 Lachnospiraceae bacterium
TATGGGATCTTAGCTCAGCTGGGAGAGCATCTGCCTTACAAGCAGAGGGTCACAGGTTCGAGCCCTGTAGGTCCCATTTACTTTTCTTAATCAGATTTATGGCTAAGTAGCTCAGTTGGCTAGAGCACGCGGTTCATACCCGCGGTGTCAGGGGTTCGAATCCCTTCTTAGCCATTTTTTTGTACCCAAATTTAATTAAAACTAAGTAGAAGTAATCTGTTGTTCTAACTTATATATAACATATTCTTTACAGTAGTATGCTTGTATTTTCTTTGTTTATAAGCTAGTCTAAACATGTACGAGTATGAATAAGGAGCAAGCAGAATGAAAAATAATTCGAGGTCATTAGAAAAGATTTTAGAAGGAAAATATATAAAGCCGGTTTATCAACCAATAGTATCATTAACAGATGGACAAATTTATGGTTATGAAGCACTTAGTAGAATTTCAAATAATGATCTTCAAATGAATATTGAACAGATGTTTAGAATGGCTGACAGGATGAATAAATCATGGGAGCTGGAAACTTTGTGCAGAAGAAAAGCACTTGAAAATGCAATACATATAGATCCTAAAAAGAAACTTTTTCTCAATGTAAACTCAAATATTATTAACGATAAAAAGTTTAAAGAAGGATTTACAAAAAAACGTCTTAGTGAATATGGATTAAATGCAAAAAATATTATTTTTGAAATCACAGAGCGAGTTGCTGCATTAGATAGAGATGCTTTTTTAGGATCGATTAATCATTATAAAAGTCAGAATTATGGTATAGCAATAGATGATGTAGGAGCAGGATATTCAGGACTTAATACTATTGCAGATGTCAGACCAAATCTTATAAAACTGGATATGAATTTAGTAAGGGACATTGACAAGGATGAAACAAAGCAATTACTTTGTAAGGCAATGGTGGATTTTGGAAATAGTGCCGGCATAAGATTAATTGCTGAAGGAATAGAAACTGAAGAAGAATTAAATACACTTATAAAATTGAATGTGGATTTGGGGCAAGGGTATTTTCTGGGTATACCGCAAGAAACATTTGAAGACATAGCTACCGAAAAAATTGATATGATAGTAAAATGTAATGATAAAAAATATAATGAAAAAGTAAAAAGCTCTGTTTATCCAATTATTGGATATCTAGCAAAGCCGGGATATACATTTTCATCTGATGAGAAAGCTGAAAACATTTATGAGATTCTAAGATTAAATCCTACTATAACTGAAATTACCATTGTTGAAAATGATGTTGCAGTAGGATTTATGACTAGGACTGCCTTAAACGAAATATTTGGTGGCAGATATGGATACAGCCTTCATGCCCAAAAGATTATTAGGGAACTGATACAAACAGACTTTTTGAGGGTTAATTTTAATATGACTGTTGACATGGTATCAAGACTGGCAATGCAAAGACCTTTTGAAAGATTGTATAATCCTATTGTGGTGGAAAAAGAAAGAAAATATTTAGGTATTGTAACTATTAAAGACTTGCTGGATGCATGTACGAAGGTGGATGTAGATGCGGCATTACATTCCAACCCATTAACTGGTTTACCTGGTAATCTATTAATAGAAAAAGAAATATTAAGTAATGTATTTGGAGAAGCTCCATATTGTATTACATACTATGATATTGACAATTTCAAAGCATATAATGATGCTTATGGATTTACAAATGGGGATTCAATGCTTGAACTGGTTGCCGATATTTTGAAGGAATGTGCAGTAAATAATGAATTTATAGGACATATTGGCGGTGATGATTTTATTGTCATTTGTAATTATCATGAGGGAGAAAAATATTGTAAATCTGTTATTGAAAAATTTGAATCGAAAGTTAAGTCTTTATATCGTGACGATGATGTTGAAAATGGATATATAATATCAAAGAACAGACATGGAGTGACAGAAAACTTTCCTATTGCAAGTTTATCTATTGCAGGTGTTTCAAATAAAAAGTGTGTTTACCAAAGCATTGATGAGTTTTCAAGGGATATTGCACAGCTCAAAAAGAAGTGTAAAAGAGAGATAGGGAATTATTTTGAGGTGTTGTAGAGGATATAGTTGACTATGATTTGCATATTTTATACATTTGTGATATATTTTTAAGCAGTTTCGATATAAGAAACTGCTTAAGTTTTTGAATATATTTAGAAAGTAAGAGTGAAAGTATGTTTACCAATTTTTTAACTGTAGGAGAACAGGTTGCTATACTATTTGCATTAATATGTGTAGGAGTATTGGCAGGGCATTTTAAATTAATAAAGAAAGAAGCAATACCAAGCTTAAACAATTTTGTTCTATATATAGTCACAACGATGGTTATAATAAAAGCTTTTAATAGAGAATTTGATGATAAAATGTTTGAAGGATTGGGAAAAACAGTCCTTCTTGTTATATTCATTCATTTTATTAGTATAGTACTTGCACATATTATAATACATGATAAAGTGAAAGAAAGAGAATGTGTAATGCGTTTTGCTGTAGTATTTTCTAATTGTGGTTTTATGTCAATACCATTACAAAGTGCATTGCTTGGAGATGAAGGAGTTTTTTATGGGGCAGTATATGTTGCGCTGTTTAATATTTTTTGTTGGACATATGGGGTAATACTTATGTCAGGAGAGAGTAGAAGACTTTCTGTTAAAAAGCTTATACTTAATCCGGGAGTTATTGGAGTAGTAACAGGCATGATAATTTTCTTATTATCTATAAAATTGCCTAATATTATATATATGCCTATTTCATATATAGCTGCACTTAATACACCACTTCCTATGATAATAATAGGCTTTAAGCTTTGGGAAATTATTATGGAAATGTTTTTTGACGGAAAATTTTCTATTAGGAGAATTGCAAATAAAAAAATATATATTTCTTTATTTATAAGACTTATAGTAATTCCTCTAAGTATGCTTTTCTTTATGAAATTACTGGATGTAGATAAAACGATAATGTTAAGTTTACTTATTTGTACATCAGCACCGGTTGCCGCAACAACAACTATGTTTGCTGAAAAATTTGGAGGAGATACAAAGCTTTCAGTGGTAGCAGTTTCTATGTCAACAATCTTGTCATTGATTACAATGCCAATTATTGTAGGATTTGCAATGTAAAAGTGATAATATGTAATTCAAATAAGAGATTAATTTTGCTTTCAAAATTAATCTCTTAAGTTCGGCTTTAGCCGAATCTTTTATTTATTTTATAGGAAACTCCTCAAAATTGTTCCAGCAAGAATTGTTTTTTTAATTCTTGCAAAGTTCGGCTTTAGCCGAATCTTTTTTTATTCTTCCACAGTTATAACTGAAACAGGACAAGATTCTTCTGCTTCTTTTGCAGAATCAAAAGTATCATCGGTCACTTCTGCATATGCTTCTGCAAGTTCATCATCATCCATTTGAAAAACCTCAGGGCAAAGCTCACAACATAGACCACAGCTTATGCAACCGTCTTTATCAACAACAGCGTTCATTTTAACCTCCTTAAATGCTTGTAAAGCTTATAAAATTCATTAATGTAGTTATTACCTTAAAAATATCTTTTAATCAAAGTATTATTAAAAATTTTATATAGGGGCAAATTTTTTATGACACCAAAAATTAAGGAAATTTTTATAGATAATTAGTTTGATAGGTGTTACAATAGCAATACATGGTAAGTTTTAACTAACAAATGGAGGAAAACATACAATTATGAGAGTAGGAATGGGCTATGATGTGCATAGACTTGTTGAAGATAGAAAATTAGTATTAGGCGGTGTGGAGATTCCACATGAAAAAGGATTATTAGGACATTCTGATGCAGATGTGCTTGTACATGCTGTTATGGATGCACTTCTAGGTGCAGCGGCACTTGGAGATATTGGAAAACACTTTCCTGATACAGACGAGAAATATAAGGGAATATCAAGTATAAAATTATTAGAGCATGTTGCAAGTCTTCTTAGTGATAATTTTTATGTGGTTGGAAATATTGATGCAGTTGTGATTGCACAAAGGCCTAAGATATCACCATATAGAGAGCAAATGATTAAGAATATCGCAAAGGCACTAAATATAGAGGAGAATCAGATAAATATAAAGGCTACAACAGAGGAAGGCTTAGGCTTTACAGGAACTGAAGAAGGTATATCCTCACATTGTGTAGTGTTATTGGAAAGTTTAACAGATTATAAGTATGGTAATACTTTGGTATATGATTCAGAAGCTGAAAATAGAAGTTGTGCAGGATGTGCAGGGTGTGGAAAAAATAGTAATAACTAAAACATTGAAAATCAGATTGGAAAATATAAATAACTATGTATGAATTACATGAAATGAAACTTGAAGATTATGATAAATTAAGAGATTATTTTTCACTAAGAGAGCCTACTACATGTGAAAGTATAATTACAAACAGCTTTATATGGAAAGATTACTATAATGCTAAATATTATGTCAATGATTATGGTATAGTATTGATATATGAATTAGGTGAAGAAGTATATACATCTTCACCACTTTGTAAAGTTGAAGATATGAAGGCATGTTTTGCAGATATGCGTAAATACTTCAATGAGGTATTAGGAAAAAAACTACTAATGTATGTGGTAGATGAGCTGTCAGTAAATGCTTTCGAACTATCAGAAGATGAGTTTGAAGTTGAAGAAGATAGAAGATATTTTGACTATGTATATGATGCAGAACAATTAAGAAAGCTTTCAGGAAAAAAGTTTCATAAAAAGAAAAATCATCTTAATGCATTTTTAAAGGAGTATGAAGGAAGATATGAAATGCGTTCCTTGTCATGCATGGATAGAGAGATAATAGAAGAATTTCTTGATAAATGGCATGGTATGAGAGATATTGAAGACGAGTACAAAAGAGATGAATATGAGATAAATGGTATAAAGTATCTTATAAGAAAATGTAGTGGAATTAAGATAAATATTTTTGGAATTTTTATAGATGGAGTATTAGAAGCATTTACGCTTGGTACCTATATGAAAAACGAGGAAACAGCATATATTCATGTTGAGAAGGCTAACCCAAACATAAGGGGACTATATGCTTTTATTAATCAACAATTTTTAGTAAATATTTTTCCGGAAGCGAAATATGTAAATAGGGAAGATGATATGGGTTTAGAGGGATTACGTCAGGCAAAGCTTTCCTATAATCCTATATCAATGGCAAAGAAATTTAACATATATGAAAAATAAGTACTTATGAGGTTCAGTATGGATATTGAAGTAAGATACCTAAATGAAAATGAAATATATAAAGCAAGAGAATTGTACGAAAAGGTCTTTAGTGATAGTAAAGAGTTTGTAGATTATTTTTTTGCAAAAGAGATAAAAAGCTGCAATGTTTTAGGTGGCTTTTTTTCTGATGAACTAGTATCGATGATGTTCTTAAATAAAAAACGGCTTTGTTTCAATGATAAAATAATAGAAGGAAGCTATATTTATGCAGTAGCAACAGATGAAAAGTATAGAAATAGAGGCTTTATGGGAATGCTTATGAAAAGAGTTATTGAAGATAAAAAAAAGGATGAGTTTATTTACTTAATTCCGGTAAATGATAGAATATATGAAAGACATGGATTTGAATTAATTAGAGAGTCTTATCAACATAGGATTGATGAAAGTTTTAATGCGTCAGGATATAGCATAGAGTATAACTTTGATATAATGGATTTGACAAGGTTCGCAGAAAGTGTAATTGAAAAAGGTGCAGTAAATGTTTTACTTGATAGAGCTTATTTTGAAAGAATAATAAAGATGACTGAATGCGATGGAGGAAGAGTTTGTTTAATCATTGATGATGACAAGACAATACATTCCATTATAGTAACAGGATTAAAAGACGATAAAGAATGTATAATTAATGTGATAAGTAAAAAAAGTAGTGAACTTTTTTATGCAAATATATTTTATAACTTAAGATTATTAGAAAAACCAATAAGTAATGTTTTTTTTAAACATCCAATAATGTCTTATAATGGGGAATTTAAAGGGAAAAATATTAATTTAAATGATGAAGTGTAAAATAGGGGAGTTGACAAAGTGAGAGGTGTTTGTTATATTTGCGTTAAGAATAAATACTTCAGCATGGAGGAAAGTAATGTTTAAGAAAGAGGCAAATATTTTGATATCGTTATTACTTATAGTTGCACTCTTTTTTTTGTGCACTGAATTTGTAAAAGATATTTTGATTACCGAACAGACGGTGAAGCAAGCAGTAATGAATGGTAATGATTTTGAGGATATAGCAGTTCATAGAATTATTAAAATAAACGCTTCAAGAACAGAAAATGAATTTATCAGCCAGAGGCAAAGTGATTTTAGTCAAGTCATTATAGCAAATAGTAGTTTGTATACATTTAGTTGGTATATCGTACCAGCACTATTAGGAGTATTAATATATATTTATTGTTTTATAGAGGAACATATTTTATTTGGAAGTAGGATGTTGCTTAAATATATACATCGGGCAGATGGAAAGATGTATAGTAGTATTGAAAAAAATCAATCATATTAGAAAGCAAAAGAGAGGAAAAATTAAATGAATGTTGCAGAAATAATTATTAGTTTGCTTGGAGGCCTTGCGTTATTTTTATATGGTATGCAAATGATGAGTGCTGGTCTTGAAGCAGCCGCAGGTAT
>JAVBUL010000090.1:0-2533 GCA_031555415.1 Lachnospiraceae bacterium
GAAGTGGATGTAGAACAAGCATATCATCTTTAGCAAGATTCATTTTTGCTTTGTCAAGAATATAGCTATCTTTAAGTCGTATATACTCTTCTTCATTAAAGAAACGCTCTCTTTGAACTCTTGTCATATATAGAATGTCAAGCAAAGGCATGGCATCCTCAAGCTTTGATACCTCTTCATATGGAGTATTTGTCGCATCAAGAACTTCTTCTTTTATATATCCAGGAACTTTTAATTCATTTGGAGAAATAAGAATAAACTTTATGTTGTCATAGCGAACTAGTGCATTTATCAAAGAGTGTACAGTACGACCGAATTTCAGGTCTCCACATAGACCAATAGTGAATGTATCTAGTTTACCTTTTAGAGAACGTATAGTCATCAAATCTGTAAGAGTTTGAGTTGGATGTTGGTGACCACCATCGCCAGCATTTATAACTGGTATAGAAGAATTTTCTGCGGCTATAGTCGGAGCACCTTCTTTTGGGTGACGCATAGCGCATATATCTGCATAACATGAAATCATTTTAATTGTATCTGATACACTTTCACCCTTTGCAGCAGAACTAGATGCGGCAGATGAAAAACCTAAAACATTTCCACCAAGATTTAGCATTGCAGCTTCGAAACTAAGTCTTGTGCGTGTACTTGGTTCATAAAAAAGAGTAGCAATTTTTTTACCATTACAAGCATTTTTATACTTATCTGGATTTTTTTCAATATCAGTAGCGAGGTCAAGTAGCTTTTCAAGCTCGTCCACTGAAAAATCTAAAGGACTAAGTAAATGTCTCATTTAATACCTCCATTGTAAAATTTTACTTTCCACTTATTGTACCACAAAATATTTATATATACAATTATTGAATTTAGATTAAAACTTTTTAATTTGAATTAAAAAATATTAAAAGTACTTTACAAAATGATTAAAATATTATATAATGCAAATATCTTAAATTAATTCTATCAGAATCTCCATATCAGGAGGTGATATTACGAATACAGTGTACATAGGCTTTTTTGGAAAGGGGTCTTATGATTTAGTGATATATCTATGTACGGTTTTACGTAATCTACAGTACAAAGTGCTTATAGCGGATGCTTTAGGCGATGATTTATTTTCATTTCTATATTCTTCAGATACCGATATCCACGAAGTTATAACTTTTAAGAAAATTGATTTTATTAGATGTAGAAAAGATTTCAGTTTGTCAGATATTGTTTCCCAACACATACAATACGATTATGTAATTGTACTTTCAGAGTATGCAAAAAGTCAACTAAATAGTTTTTCTTATAAATATTTTGTTACTGATACAAGATTTATTAACGTTATGCAAATGCTTGAGGCGTTAAAACAAATGGATAAAATAGACGGAATAGTATTTAAGGATGCTACTGAAAGTGTAAGTAGTGAATTTATCATAAAGCATATTTTGAAAGATGATTATCTAACAAAACTTTTTGATGAAAAAAAAGTTTTTAGTATAAAGCTGGATTTAATAAATAGTAACTATTATATAAATATGCAATATTCAGGATTTTCAAACTATAGAAATCTATCAAAAGACTTTGTATTTGTTATTAAAAGTATTGTGAGAATGATATCAAAAAAAGAAAAAAGTGCCATAAATAAGGCTATTAGCAGAGCTAAGGAGGGTGTAATATTTGAACATAGTATTTTGGAGTAACTCATCAGGAAGAAGTGCAACATCGGGTAATATGCTTGCAGTCAGTGTTATGTCATCAGTTTTTTACTCGATAAAAACGTTGCTATTACAGATGGATAGAGAAAGCAGAGCATTAGATGATGTATTTGAAGGGAGAAAGGAAGAGTCATTAGTTAATGACGAGTTTTCGTTTTATAATAAAAAAGGTTTTGATCAAGTGCTAGAAAATACAAGACTTAGTATACTTAATGAAGCTATTATTGAATCTAATATTATAAATATTAAGCATACGAATATACACTATATGCCGATTTCAAAGAAAAGTCATGAAGGCATTGATGAAGAAGAAAAAATAAATATAGTATCAAAGATAGCAGATCAATTAAACACCATGGATAAAATAAATTTCTGGGACATAGAAAATGGAAATGATAATATTTCAAAGAAAATGTTGCAAAAAGCAGATGTTGTGGTGGTGAATAGGGCTCAGGAAATTATTTTAAACGACAAAACTATTGAAGATGAAGAAATACTAAAAAAGTCAGTTTTTTTAATAGGAAGATATGATAATACTTCTAAGGTAAATGTAAACGTTATAAGAAAAAAATACGGGATAAGTAAAGAGAATATAGCGACTATACCATATAGCATTGGGTTTCATGATGCAATATATGAAGGTAAGGTAGTACCTTTTCTTATGAAGAATATATTTTCAAAAAAGCAAGATGATAATTTTGAATTTATAAATGGGGTTTATAATGCAACAAACTTAGTGTTAAGAAAGGCTGGTATTGATGGTATTTAGTAATGTTTATAGCATAGATACACTGGTTGTAAGAATCGATAAAGAAATAAATGAGATTCTT
>JAVBUL010000150.1:0-5595 GCA_031555415.1 Lachnospiraceae bacterium
TTACCTCCTCCTACTAAAAAAACTGGCTTGTTACATCTTAACCTAATTTCTTCCAGAAGTGATATGTCAATGCTTTCTTTTAGCACCTCCCTTACCTTCAAAGGAAGAATATTAAGTATTTCTTTTTTACTATTTTCCATATTAATTCTCCTTTGATTTTCTCTGTTGCTTAATTATATGAACGAGCTTTTATATTATTCCAAAAATAATATTACATTTATCACTTTTATTTTTTTTCGTTTAGTTGTAATATTAATATATAGCAATAATGCTTATTAAATATGTTTAATCAAGAAGGAGGAATATATATGGAACCAAAGAAATTATATCGTTCAACAAGAGATAGGAAAATAACCGGAG
Source organism: Lachnospiraceae bacterium (assembly GCA_031555415.1). Lineage (GTDB taxonomy): Bacteria > Bacillota > Clostridia > Lachnospirales > Lachnospiraceae > CAG-303. The sequence goes on from JAVBUL010000150.1 coordinate 361, forward strand.
TATGTGGAGGGCTTGCTCAATATTTTAATGTTGATTCAACTTTAGTAAGAGTACTTTTTATACTTTTTGGTTTTTTTGCCGGTGGTGGTCTTTTAGCTTACATCATCATGGCACTAATTATACCTATAGATAATGGTTTCTAAAAAAAGATTCGGCTAAAGCCGAAGTGAGGATTTTGCAAACTGATGCAAAATCCTCACTTCTTATTTGAATTTCAAATTTATACTTACTACTTCTGTATCACTTCCAACTCTGATTGGCGTTCCCCATCCACCTACTCCTGAGGTTACCACAGCATTTAAATTATCAAATGCTTTATATCCATAATGTATAGGATACATAAGCCATGTAACAAATGTTGACGGAAAATACTGTCCTGCATGTGTATGTCCGCTGATTGTTAAATCTGCTCCTGCTTCTTTTATCTCATCTATTTGATTTGGCTGATGGTCAAGTACTATAACCGGCTTATATTGTGATATCTTTCTTCATTCGTAAGGCTTCAGCACGAGTCGCTTCACCAAGGCTCAAATCTGGAGCCTTTTGCCATGCACACATTAATGAACGTGAAGCATTAATAATAGCCCCCATCCCGTTCTTGTCAAAGGCATTTTTAACACTTGCACTATCTCCACCTTGTACACCATACCCGGGTACTAAGAAGAAAAGCTTTGGATATTTTTGACGCAGTTCTTTTAATTCCTCAGGATAAGTCGCTCCTATTACCGCTCCAACACCTGTATATCCATATTCCCCAGGTAATGCCTCACCCCACCTCTCACAGAGGGATGCCATTGTTTCATATACTGTTTTATCATTTATCTTAGAATCTTGTAATTCCACAGAAGATGGATTTGATGTTTTTGCCAGCACAAAAATTCCTTTGTTTTGCTTTTGACATACTTTAATCAATGGTTCAATACAGTCTGTACCTAAATAACCATTGACTGTTAAAGCATCGCCTCCAAAAGGAGTAAAACTATTACCTTCCACCTCGGTAGTACCTAACCAACCATCAGCATAGGCTTCCATGGTAGATCCGATGTCACCTCGTTTGCCATCAACTATAACAAACATTCCCTTTGACCTAGCATATGAAATGGTTTCAGCCAAAGTACGCACACCTTGCCAGCCATATTTTTCATAATAAGCAGCTTGTGGTTTTATTGCCGGAATAATGTCATGCACCGAATCAATAAGTTCCTTGTTAAAACGCAGTAACGCATCTGCTGCGCCCTCTAAGGTTTTACCATGTACTTCATAGGCTTCTTCTTTTAAATAGTCTGGAATAAAATCCAGTTTTGGGTCAAGTCCCATTACTGTAGGATTATTAGTAGAAATTATTTTTGAAATTAGAATGTCAAATGACATAACTGTTCCTCCTCTTTGTTTTCTCTTTGATTTCAAAAGCATGGCTGCTCTGGCAAGCCTTTCAACTTCTTGAGGATATAAACCACGAAATTCATCACGATGCAGTGAATCCCAAGGCGTTATAGCTCTGTGTGGCACGTCAGAAATATTAAGCAAATAATCAGTTGTAGTATGCAATACACTTGCAAGTCTAACAAGAGTCTCTCTATCTGGCTCTCTTAAACCACTCTCATATCGGGATATATTTCTTCTGTCGCAACCCACTAATTGACCAAGAAATTCTTGTGTATAACCTAATTGAATACGTAATTCACAAATTCTCCTCATGAATCTCACCTCCATGCATAATTGTAATTTATTGAAAACATAATGTAAAGTATTGCGCCAATTCGGAGCGATAAACCATTTAAAGCTTATTTTTTATTAAAAAGCGTCGCTTATTCTAGCGACGCCTTAAAAATTATTATCAGTAATTATTCAACAATGATTGTATGATTTTTCATATCAGAGAATTTGTACCCTGTTTGAGGGTCTATACCCTCAATATTAATATTTACCTCATAAATCCCCGGTTCATTAACATTATCAAGAGTCAAATCATATGTCCCCTCTTTAGACATATCTAAAGAGGCAAAAGATTCTGTTCTTGCAAGTATATCAACTTTTGATAATTTTTGCTCCCTTATAATTTCTAATTTTGCTAAGTCTTCATCCACTACCATATCTTGCATATGTTCTTCAAGCTTTACTTTTCTTAATTCATCATCATATTTTTTCAAAGCATTTTCTACAGAAATAGTAGGACGTTCAATATGAGCCGTTACTTTAGCATTTTCAATAATTGAGTTTCCATCTAAAATATTTGTTACAAACTTAATAGGTTCACCCAATTTTGCTATGGTTGGTGCATCAACCGTAGTATGTATTGATGTAGCAAAATCCATACCACCTAATGTAGCGTAATTTGCCTCATCAATAGAATATTCTGTAAGTACCTTCCACTGACCAGGTCTTAAATCTTTCAATCGATACACACAATATCCATCTTCTACTATATCAGGCTGATACGATGTAGCTTTATCATTCGGATCCATAAGTGTAATTTTAAAAGTATTCTTTTGAATATCTTTGCTTGTATACTTGTATTTTTTCCCTGCCCAAACTGAATGTATAAAAATTTCATTTTCATCACGCGAAACATCAAACTTTTCAACTTGGTAATATGCCCCTCGTCTCATCGTGTCAAACTTGTGCATAACTAACGCTGAATCGGTTGAATCAGCTAAAATTTCATCGAACATAAGTGTCATCTCATATGCATTAGGTTTATTGTAAAATTTGCTTTTAGGATTCTTTTCAAGCATCTCTTTAAAATAAGATTCTCTCAAGCAAGACCCAAGTCCTGCAACATACAAAGGTGGCGTATTTCCAAGAATATATTTTGGATGTGTTCCCGTATTGTGATAACCATCACTTAATAAAACAAAAGCTTTCAAATCTGTTGTCGCTTTACTTATCATATCATTACCAAGTTTTATAGCATCTCCTATATTAGTCATACTCCTAGTTTTCAAATTCTCCACGTAATCATATGAATCACTCACTTCCTTGTAATCTGGAGATACCGTTAGTATATTTGGGTTACTGCCTGTTGGATACAACCATTGTGCATCATCAGAAAAAGTATTTATTCCAAACTGATCACCTACCCTGGACCAGCCAACAAAAGCATGTGTGTTAATTTTAAGTTGCTCTATAGCATCATACATTGAATCCGAAACATCAAGCATCAAAACATATCCTAATGAATTATTCATTTTCTATTACCTCCTATTTTTTGTCCCAAAATTAGAACAACATGTCTGTTACATAACTAATTTCCCATTAGAAATGGTATATAATACATTTCCATCACGTGGTATCGCACACGCCTTAACACTTCCTGAATAGATAGCTGAAACCCTGTTTTCAAAAGCATAATCAGTTTCCAGCTCCTTATTTGATTCACTCAATTCTGAAGCAATATTAAAAGACGGTGCCTTCCGATAGTATATAAGTCCATTAATACCTGCTACTTTTGATGTATTGGGAACCAATGCAAAAGAAAGTTCAACCGTGTTATCCTGTTCTTTTGGAACAGATGTAAAATTGTTCACGTAAATGGTTGTACAATTATGCCACCTTGCCATACTTTCAGCTGTAGCTGTAAAAAGATTAGTATGTCCATCATTCATTGAAGTAACAAGCATAAGGTCAACTTGTTGGTTGCAATACTCAAACAACGGATTCTTATCATCAAAAACATCCAAAACATCGCGGCAAATGGCAACACCATATTTTACACCATCAATACTACCTATTATTATGTTACTGTCAGCAGTAAATCCCTCTTCTAATACATTCGCTCCCTTTGCCTCTGCTACAATAGATATGTTTCTGACATCTACAGATGGACTATTTACGTTTGTATTCATTGCAAACGGTATTACCTTATTATAATATTTCGAAAAATCCCAACTACCATCTTCTTTTCTTACCCATATAGGAGCCCTATTACTGTATGTCAAATCACTGTTTTGAACATAAGTTGTCCCTGGTATAACTAAGCGTGGATATGTATCATAGCTTTCTAAATATTTCTTTAAAAAAGATAATCCCTCATCATCAAGGCATAATTCTGGTAAAATCCAAATATCTAATTTGTTTTTATAAGCCCAGTTCCATGCTTCTAAAATTGCATTCAAAACCCCATCCTTACATATCGCCGTATCACTATCGGAAGCTTTCGTTGATATAATTCCATATACCCCTTCACGATTCAAGCCTTTTCCTGTAAACCTCGGATAAACTCCGGGTAATGATGATGTGCCGATTTTTAGTGAAAACTTTTTGTTTTCAAAACTCTTGTTTTCTTCTAACATTAAAATTCCTCCTTTTAAAAAAATAGATTAACCGACTTCTAATTTTAAAAATCCCCCCTTTTTTTGTTCATAAATTTGCATAATCAAGGTCTTTAAGTTTCACATATATTTAAAAATTTGCTTTAATTAATAATATAATAAATACCATTATTTGTCAAATATAAGTATTTTTCAAAAAAAAACGTCGCTTATTCTAGCGACGCTTTAAAAATTCTATTAAACTATCTTGCATATGAAAGTGGTGGTGTCATCTCATCCAAGTCATATATATCAAACATATAATCTGTACCCATTTGTCTTAAATAATTTAGATCTGGTGAATATTCATAGAAATATTTCCATGGTTCAGCATCATCATTACATACTTCTACTTCAAGAAGGAAGTATGTTAAATCTTCTCCATTACCATCAATTACTGTATAGAATCCTGTTACCTGTACATCTCCAACATAATTATTAACATTATCTGGAATAAAAAGTGATTCTACTTCTGACTTAAAATTAGCCTGACGCATTCCTGTTCTGTCTAATGCCATTTCTAATGTAACTACTTCATCGTTATCTCTATCATAATTATAACTATATATAGAACCATCTGTTCCATAGGTTGGGTAAGTGTTATAAGTAGTAATCACTTGCAAATATCTGTCATTTGTCATTGGATATGATTTAATTTCAATACTATGTCCTTCTTCAATACCCATTAATGTATTATTGTAAATTCTACCAATACCTTGATCTATCAGACGATTAAGTGAATCTATTTCTGTGCTTTCCTTATCATATTCAATATAAGGTATTTCTGCGATAACATAATCATCATAATCCTGTGTTGGAAATGTTATTCTTGCATTAATTAACTCTTTCTTACTTGTTTTTACATCATCTGTGTCATTCTCTTTTGTTTCTTTCTCTGTTGTAGCTTTTTGTTTTGTGTCATCAC
>JAVBUL010000015.1:0-15827 GCA_031555415.1 Lachnospiraceae bacterium
TTATTTCCCAATGATTTTATATATTCAATCTGTCTTCTTACGCTTTCCTTACATCCGTTTGGATGTGCTGTAGTACAGATAAATCCTCTAACCTTTGGTTCTACTATCATAATATACCATCCACGCGTTGCGACGCGCTATAAATTAATAGTTGAATACGCATATTTATTCAACTTCATCTGCCATTTCTAGACATAAAAACATTCGACATATGTCGAAGTTTAAAAGGTAATACTTTGACTTTCAAAGTATTACCTTTTTATTTTAACATATGTTTTTTTATAACACAAGTACAAATTACTTATATTATTTTTGTAATTCAAATGTTTCCTGGAAAAATCCAGAGAATTACATAGGTTCATCCCCTGCATACAAATGGCTAATATCTCCCATTTTATTTACTCTAAAGCACGCTTCTCCCTGTACTCTTTCTTCAGTTCTAAGCTCTGTAACAGATGTTGGTGCAATAAAAAACTGCTGCCAAAGTACCGGTGCTGATATTCCAAGTAAGTAAGACATTATTACAAAAGAAACTCCTAAATGACAAAATATTACTATTGTATCAGTATTTCCTTTAACCACATTATAATATCCACCATTTCTTTCATATCCATGTTCTTTAAGTATTTCATCAATACCTGCCTGTACCATCTTAGCTTTTTCAGCGATTTCACCTGTTTTCATTACCGGTGCTTCAAACCACTTATCCTTGTCATATAACATTGGCTCTTTTGTCCAGTAATTTGGCATAAAATCCCAACCTATACGCTTGTTACCTGTAAAAGGATCTTCTACCGGATAATAAAATTCTTGTAACCAATCACAAATCTTTGCATCTCTTCCCATTTTTTCAAGTGAATAAGCTGCTGTAGCCTTTGCTCTTCCAAGTGGTGAACAATAAAAATCCTTTACATCCCATTTTTCTACTCTCTTTGAAAGTAATTCTGCTTCAACTTTTCCCTTAGCTGTAAGATTATCATTTACATAATCAGGGTCTCCATGTCTAATAAGTATAATCTTCATAAGTAGTAATTCCTCCTAACCCACTCTTACAAGCGGATCTTTCATTGGTTCTGTCTTTTGTACACTTTCAGCATATAATACCGGGCCATTTCCACCGTAATCTGCTCTATACTCATCAGCCACTGTCACTATCATATCAACCGTTTCTTTATTCTCAAGATTCTTTGCTTCCTTTGACTTACATACTAATCCCATAAACACTATGTCATCTGCACAGCAAGTCATTGCCGGTCTGCCTGCCACAAAATAATTCTTTGGTAGGCTTGGCTCTTTAAGAACCAAAGTCTTTACTTTAAGTTTCTTTCCAACATAACGCTCTGTATTATCCCACATATCAAGATACCACATTGCATAATATTCATTAGGTATTTCTACAATATCAGCTTTCAAATCAAACGGTAAATCCTCATCTGAAAGTGGTAAATCTATCTCACCCTCTTCATCTTCAAATACCACTTCTATGTTTTGATTTATAGCTTTAATGCTCATCTTATAGCCTCTTAGCTTATCTGTACTTGTACATCTATTCATAAGAATGAGCTCGCTACGCCTAATCATATCTGCATACATTGACTTCATATTATTAAAATACGCTTCAAATGTAACTGCTTCTGCCACTAAAATCTCTTGACGTATCTCCCAGTTTTTTGGAAGTTCAATATTCTTACAATCCCACATTCCATTATATTCAATAATAATTCTTTCAGGATTATGCTTCTTATCAAGACTTATCAATGTTTCCATATTAAAGTCTTCAAAATCTTCAATGTATTCAACTACTACATTGTACTTTTTCAGTTCTGAGGCATCATACTCTTCCACTCCCTCTTCACAAGCTATAATAAGTGTTGTTTCATCCATCTGAAAATAATCCTGTGAAACAGTAAAATTAATAAACTGTGTCTTTCCACTTTCAAGGAAACCATATATCATATATACCTGTTTTAAATCATCCATCTTACAACCTTTCTAATCTCTATACCAAGCTATTTCTAAGTTTAGCCTAAGAATATTGACTGCAACTCTTCTTTTGTGTATCCGGAAGCTATAACGCACACCTTACCCACATAATCTGCTGCCCCAAATCTTATATCCACCTGACCCGGTACATAATCAAAATAAATCCACTGATTACTATTTTCATCCTTTACAATGCCCTTTGAACGAAGAATGGCTCCCTTGGTCGCTCTTTCAAACTGCTCAAAAATAGCCTCTAATTTTTCTTTTGTAAATGCAACTGATGTTTCAGTTCCCCAGCTTGTAAATACATCTTCAGCATGGTGGTGATGTTCGTGACTATCCTGACTATGGTCATGTCCACAACAACATTCGCCATCTTCATGATGATGATGCTCGTGATGTTCATGGCTGTGATCATGTCCACAACTGCACTCACTGTCATGGTGATGATGTTCTTCATGATTATGATGCTCATGTCCACAACTGCATTCTTCGCCATCATGATGATGGTGGTGGTGATGTTCATGCTCTAACATTTCTTCTACTGTATTTTCTGTCTTAAGAGCTGATAATATAGCCTCTAGTGACAACTGCTCTACCGGAGTTGTCACCAATGCTGCTTTATCATTATGCTCTTTAATCATAGCTATGGCCTCTTCTACCTTACCTTCTTTAGCAATATCTGTTCTGCTAAAAATTATTGTAGAAGCGTTTTCTATCTGATTTAAATAAAACTCACCAAAATTCTTCATATACATCTTGCACTTATTAACATCAATAACTACTACCTTATACGCAATTTCCATATCAAGCTCATCTTTTACGTCTTCAACAGCTTTTACTATATCTGAAAGTTTACCTACACCCGATGGCTCAATAATAATTCTTTCCGGATTATATGTCTTTACTACTTCCTTCAATGATTCCGAAAAATCACCAACTAAAGAACAACAAATACATCCTGAGTTCATTTCCTTTATTTCAATACCAGCCTCTTTTAAAAAGCCTCCATCAATACCAATCTCACCATACTCATTTTCAATCAATACTACATTTTCACCAGCATATACTGTTTTAATAAGCTTCTGAATAAGTGTAGTTTTCCCAGCTCCAAGAAATCCTGAAATTATATCTACTTTAATCATTTAATTACTACCTTTCGCAACGATATTTACAATTCTTCCAGGTACATAAATTTCTTTTACAATATCACCTGAAAGCTTATCTCCTAAAGCTTCTTTTGCAACTGCAATTACACTGTCCTTATCTGCATCTGATGCCACATTAATAAGCACTTTAGTTTTTCCGTTTATCTGTACCGCTATTTCAATAGTTGCTTCAACAGTTTTAGCCTCATCATATTCTGGCCATGCAGCATTATAAAGTCTTCCACCTTCTCCTAAAGTTTCCCAAAGTTCTTCTGTCATATGAGGTGCAACAGGATTTAATAATGTAATAAGAGTCTTATATTCTCCCTTTGTTACCTTACCTACTTTATAGAATTCATTAATCAATGCCATCATCGCTGCTATTGCCGTATTATACTTGAGATTTTCAAAGTCAAATGAAACCTTTTTGATTGTCTGGTGCATCTTTGTTTCCATCTCTTTTGAATAACCTTCGTCATCTACTAAGATATCCTGAAGCTTCCATACTCTGTCAAGGAATCTACGGCATCCTCTAACACCCTCATTTGACCATGATGCACTTAAATCAAATGCTCCGATAAACATTTCGTAAGTACGAAGTGTATCTGCTCCAAATTCTCCTACGATCTCATCTGGATTAATAACGTTTCCTCTTGATTTAGACATCTTTTCATTGTTTTCACCAAGAATCATACCATGTGATGTTCTCTTTGCATATGGCTCACTTGTTGGAACCACACTATTATCATATAAAAACTTATGCCAAAATCTTGAATAAAGTAAATGAAGTGTTGTATGCTCCATACCACCATTGTACCAATCTACTGGAAGCCAATACTTAAGAGCTTCTTTGCTTGCCAATGCATCATTATTTGTAGGGTCAGTATATCTTAAGAAATACCATGATGATCCCGCCCATTGTGGCATTGTATCTGTTTCTCTTTCAGCTTTACCTCCACAGCAAGGACATGTTGTGTTTACCCAATCAGTCATTGCCGCTATTGGTGATTCTCCATCATCTGTAGGCATATAGCTATCAACCTCAGGTAGTTCAAGTGGAAGAGCACTTTCTGGAAGTGGAACATAACCACATTTTTCACATTTAACAATTGGAATAGGTTCACCCCAATATCTTTGTCTAGAAAATACCCAGTCTCTTAACTTATAATTTGTCTTGTTTATTCCGATTCCTTTTTCTTCAAGGAATTTAGTGATTGCAACTTTTGCATCACTTACTTCTAATCCATCAAGAAATCCTGAATTAACTAATTTTCCTGTTGCAACATCTGTAAACGCTTCTTCTTCAACATTTCCACCTGCTACCACTTCAATAATAGGTAATTCGAATTTCTTAGCGAACTCCCAGTCTCTTGTATCATGTGCTGGAACTGCCATAATAGCACCTGTTCCGTATGTCATAAGTACATAATCTGAAATCCAGATTGGTATTTCTTTATCATTCACAGGATTAATAGCTGTTATACCATTTAACATTACACCTGTCTTATCTTTTGCTAATTCTGTACGTTCAAAATCAGATTTTTTAGAAGCCATTTCTCTGTACTCTAAAATTGCATCATAATTTGATATTTCATCTTTATACTTATCAATCATTGGATGTTCCGGTGAAATAACCATATATGTTGCACCGAATAATGTGTCAGGGCGAGTTGTATAAACGCGTAATGCTTCATCCTTACCATTTAATTTAAAGTCAACTTCTGCACCATTTGAACGACCTATCCAGTTTTTCTGTGATGTTTTTACTTTTTCGATGTAATCAACATCATCTAGTCCATCAATTAATTTATCTGCATATTCTGTAATCTTAAGCATCCACTGGCTCTTAACCTTACGTACGACTTCGCTTCCACAACGCTCACAAGTACCATTTACTACTTCTTCATTAGCAAGACCAACCTTACATGATGTACACCAGTTAATAGGCATTTCCTTCTTATATGCTAATCCGGCATTAAATAATTTTAAGAAAATCCATTGTGTCCACTTATAATAATTTGAATCTGTAGTATTTATTTCTCTGTCCCAGTCAAATGAATAACCAAGTGACTGCAACTGCTCTTTAAATCTTGCTACATTGGTCTGTGTAACTACCTTTGGATGTATTTTATTTTGAATAGCATAGTTTTCTGTTGGAAGACCAAATGCATCCCATCCCATTGGATAAAGTACATTGTAACCTTGCATTCTTCTCTTTCTTGAAACAATATCAAGTGCTGTATATGGTCTTGGATGACCTACATGAAGACCCTGTCCTGATGGATAAGGAAACTCTACTAAAGCATAGAATTTAGGCTTTGTATAATCATCAGTAGCAGCAAAAGCCTTCTCATCCTCCCATATTTTCTGCCATTTTCTTTCAATCTTTTTTGGTTGATACATTTTTTCCATTGATTAAATCTCTCCTTTATTTTGGTTTTCTTTCAACCTATTAAATATTTGTCTCGCGATATAAATAAAAAACCGCCTCTTATATTATACAATATTGTATAAATACAAGAGACGGATGATATACATTCGCGTTACCACTCTAATTCAGTTCTACAAAAATTTTAATTTGTAGTCTGCACCTTAATTATTCTATAACGGGAATTCCCGCTTTTAGCTACTAAAATAATTACATAATCATATAATTACAACAGTTTCAAAGAAACTGTCTTATTTAAATAGTTGCTTTTTAACTATTTAAATAATGTTCACTTAAAAGGACTCCAAGGCGAGTTCAAAGCTTTAGGTACTGTCTCGCACCAAACGACAGCTCTCTTAAACCATATGACTTCTAATACTCCTTTTCATAGTCATTGCTATATTTGTTATTTCACTTTGTTTAATTTTAGCACAAAGAAGTCATTTGTCAACCACTTTGTTTTCCAACAAGAATTGCTATAGATTCAACTCATAATACAAACCATGCTTCTCCATAAGCTCCTCATGAGTTCCTTGCTCTGCTATTCCCTTATTTGCAATATACAATATTCTATCTGCATTTCGGATGGTAGAAAGTCTATGAGCTACGATAAATGCTGTCTTTTCTTTTAGAATAATATCAAGCGCTTTCTTAATAAGATTCTCTGTTTCTGTATCTATGGAGCTTGTAGCCTCATCTAAAATTACAATTGATGGATTCTTTAAAATTATTCGCGCAAAGCTTATTAACTGCTTTTCACCTGCCGATAAGCCTTCACCACGTTCATCAAGTACATGATAATAGCCACCTTTTAATTTATCAATACATCTATCTGCAAAAATAGTCTTTGCCGCCTCTATACATTCCTCATCGGTTGCATCAATTCTGCCATATCTGATATTTTCAATAACAGTTCCTTTGAAAATAAATGGATCCTGCATAAGTACACCAACTTCTTTTCTTAGAGAATCAAGTGTAATATCTCTTACATCCATACCATCGACTTTAACCGAGCCTTCATTTACATCATAAAATCTTGTAAGCATATTAATAATAGTGGTTTTTCCAGCTCCGGTTGGTCCAACTAAAGCAACTGTTTTACCTGGTTCAACTTGAAGATTAAAGTTTTCTAAGACATTAACACCCTCTTCATATCCAAAAGTTACGTTTTCGAACTCAACGCTACCTTCAACATCTCTAATCGTATTACTACCGTTTGTATCATGTATTGTAGCTGGATAATCAATTGTATCAAATACTTGCTCAAGGTTTGAACTTACCTGCGCAAGGTTTTGAATAATAAATGCAATCTGTGTAATAGGTCCACTAAACAATCCCATATATGTAATAAATGTTACTACCAAACCTGCATTTACAATTGCACTTCCGTTTAAAATCATATACAATGAAACACCAAAGATACACATTGTTCCGATATTCCAAAAGGTTTCTACTATAGGTGTATTTAATTCATTTCTAAGAACTATTTTCCACCATTGTCTAATACTAATATCATTTACTTCTGCATATATTTTCTTATTTATTTCTGCACGATTATAATTCTTAACGATTTTTTCACCCATAATAGATTCTACGAGAAACGCTGTTCTATTAGATACCTTTGCTCTATGACTTCCAAACATCTTTCTAATTGTATACCTTAAAAAGAGTACACAAGCCATCATTGGTATTACTGTAAGTATAACGATAGCTGTAAGCAAAGGACTTTGTGTAAGCATTATCACCGTTACTACAGTAACCTTTACAACATATATAACGAACATCATTACATTATTTGTAAAGAAGTTTGCAAGTCCATTAATATATTCTGTAACCCTTACTACTATTTTTCCATCCGGTCTATTATCAAAATATTCAAATGGTAATTCTTGAAGCTTATAAAATATATCTTCTCTTATCTTAGCAATAATACTATGACCCATTTTTCCCATTAACCTTGAATGAACAAATGTAATTCCTATTTCAACTACCGCAAGAGTCGCTATACATGTAAGAATAAGAATTAATTCTTTGTAACCATTGCTTATTACTGTTTGATTAATAATTCTTTTCACTAAAAGCGGTGGTATCAATGAAACTAAAGAGGATATAAACATTAAAAATCCAACTAAAATAATAACTTTTCTGTGAGGAATTATATACCTAAGCGTTCTACCTAACTGCTTTACATCTATTTTTTTTTCTATTACTTCATCTTGGAAGTACGTATTTCTCTTAGCCATCTGCTTACACCTCACTTCCTTTATCAATTATGTCAAAATCAACAACCTTTTTTCTCTGAGCCTGTTGGATATTGTAAACTTCTGCAAAGCTTCCATTTAATTTCATCAATTCTTCAAACGTTCCTCGTTCAGATATCATTCCATCCTGCATATATATAATTTCATCACAATCAACAACTGAACTTAATCTATGAGCAGTGATAATTACTGTTTTTTCAGGATAATGTTCATTAATATTTTCTAATAACTGCTTTTCTGTATTAACATCCAATGCACTAGTTGAATCATCCAAAATAAGTACCGGTGCCTCTTTTAGTAAGGCTCTGGCAATAGATACCCTTTGCTTTTGTCCGCCTGATATTCCAAGACCACGTTCCCCTACTATAGTTCCATATCCATCACTTAATTTTGTAATAAAGTTATGTGCCTGTGCGTTCATAGCAGCTCTTACAACTAACTCTTCTTCTACATTTGGCTCACCATAAGCGATATTTGAATCTATTGTATTTGAAAATAAGAATACATCTTGGAATACATATGAATACATATTTCTAAGGTTTTTAAGACTGTAGTCTTTTACATTATTACCATCAATAGTTATTTCTCCACTTGATACATCATGTATTCTAACTAATGATTTTAAAAGTACACTTTTTCCGCTTCCTGTACCGCCAACAATACCAAGTTTCTTACCATAAGGAATATCAATGTTTATATCTTTTAACACTTGCATCTCTTCAATTGTAAGTGCACAATTTTCAAGCTTGATATGTGGTTTTTCAGAAATCAATGTACTTTCAGTACAATCAGGAATTCTTGATTCTTTTTCCATAAACATCTTCATCTTAATTCCTGCAACTAACTGTTGCTGCATTTGGAATAATGTATTGTTAATCTGTGTAATATGATCCATAATCTTTGTTACATAAGAAGTACATGATAATAAGAAACCTACTAACATATAACCTTTCATTACAAGCACTGCACCTATCGCAATAGTTCCTATATATGCAATCTGTTTTATAACACTAAATATAACTTCAAACTTTGATGATAACCATATTTGATTAATATGAGAAGCCTTTAACTTATTATTTGTTTTGTTAAACTTTTCTTTTTCGAGCTCTTCATTTGTAAATGACCTTACAAGTCTTACTGCTGCAATATTTTCCTGCACTGTAAGATTCATATCACTGTCACTTTGCCTTATCTGTCTAAAGTTCTCTTTTGCTTTCTTTCTAAAACTAATTAGTATTCCAACCAGAAACGGCATCAATGCAATTGGAATTAATATAAACCAAATATTTATTGTTGATAATATGTAAGTAGCTATTATAAGCATAAAAATGCTATCCAGGATATTTGGTATCATTCTACAAAACATTTCCTTAAACATAATAGTATCACTGTTTATTATTTGTAATAATTCACCTGAATTATACTCAGATATAGTTTGACTATCTAACTCCATTAGCTTTCCAAATGTAAGGATTCTTAAGTCAGTCTCTAATCTAAGTCCTAATTTTTGTAATACTGTATTCTTTATATATATAATAATCATTCTTACAATCAAAAATATAAAATAAATTTTAATAACATTAAAGAACAATTCAAAAGTCTGAAGTTCTCCATAATTTCCATTTAGTAAAAATCCGAAGAGTCCATCTTTTTCTACATCTAATTCTTCTCCTTTAATAACATGATTTATTAAAAATGCTGATAATAATGGTATTAACAAATCAGCTACTATTGCTACAAAACTGAGCAATTGAATAAATATGGCTGGTACTAGTTCTTTTTTCCAGTATTTAAAACCAAATTTAATTGTTTCCATAATAATTTCCTTTCTATAAGCTTTCTCCCTTAGTAAATGTGTAACCTGTAACAAGATCACATACTTTTTCACCCTTTATCATTTGAAGCACCCTAAGCATTGCTTCTCTTCCAAGATTTCTTATTCCACAATCTACTGAAAATAATCTTGGACTAATTAAATCTAACATAGGAATATTATCAAATCCCATAATTCCAACCTCTTTTGGAACTGATACTCCATTATTTCTTAGTACATCTAGGAGTCCTATTGCAACATTGTCAAATGCACATAATATTGCTGGCTTTCCTTCCCCTCCTCGAATATATCCTATTATTTCTTCCACATCATATGAAGTAATAATTTTCTCATCACATAACTTTAATTCATTTATGCCATCAACATAGCCTTTGAAACGCTGATCTAACGAAAAACGGTTTTGGTTATTATTCTGCGGATTACCTAATCCCTTTTCCATATAAGCAATTCTTCGATATCCCTTATCTCTGATAAATGAAACTGCATTTTTCATAATTTGATAACCATCTACATCTACATGAACAAAATCTGGTGAAATTCTATTATAGATTGTAACTATTGGTACTTTTATATTCTTAAGTTCCTCTACATACTCATCTCCCTTACCAATAGGAAATATAATAATACCATCTATCTGTCTGCTTGCAAGATATTTTATACACTCTAGCTCTCTGTCTATCTTATTATGTGTAAGCATTAAATTAATAAAGTAATCATTTTCATGTGCTGTGCGCTCAATCTCTTCAATCAGTGAAGTAAAAAATGTGTTACCAAGTCCTGCACACACCACCCCTATGGTCTTTGCGCTGCCCTTTGCAAGGCATCTTGCCAAGTGATTTGGCTGGTAATTCATTTCTTTTGCCGTTTTTAGAATTAGTTCATTTGTCTCCTTTTTAATTCCTCCTCTTTTATTAAGAGCACGGTCTACTGTTCCCTCTGAAACACCGCATTTCTTTGCAATGTCCTTAATTGTAACTGCTATAGAATCACCTCCGTTTTGTTTTCGTGTGCGTACACGAATTTTACATTTATAGTATATTATTAATTAGCTTAAATTGTCAACAACTATTTTTTTAAATAGAAAGCGTCACTCTCCAACTTGGTAGTGACGCTTACAAAAACTTTAACTTATTTTACAAAATTCTCTACTATTTCGCTTATTTCCTTTAATGTAGTTAATGTAGTTTCTACATCATCTGACTCAAGACTATGTCCCAATCCCTCAAACTGGTACAATCTTATGTCCTTTTTACTGCAAGACGCTGATAGTGTTTCGCTTCCTAAAAAACTATCATTTGTTCCCGCTATAACAATATCTCTATCTCTAGAGCCTTCTTCAATATATTTCAAACTCTCTGGTAATGGTGTAAGATAAATATTTCTAACATTTTTTATATTAAGTGCCTCTCTTGCATATCCTGCAAGTGCTGTTCCAATACTCTTTGACACGAACAATACCTCATCATAACTTTCTATCTCTCTTGCCTGTAATGTAGCTATAACATAGTCCTTTGCATTTTCTATATCTTGTGGTATCGTTGTCATATCCTTTGCTTCTCTGTGTTTTGCATAATGCATAAAAACCCTGTCGTATCCGTGTTTACTGCATACAAAATCTGAAAAGTACATTAGTGGACAATCCACACTATACTTTCTCCCCGGGAAAAAAACCGCTATTCTTTTCAATTTATACTCTCCATTCTTTTCTACTTACATAATTCTTTGCTTATTAATTATTAACTGAAATTTAGTTCCTAGTTTTTCTGCTGCTTTTCTACATAATATCATTCGATTCAAAAATATTTCAAAATAGTCCATTACTGCACAAATATTTGTATCTATAGTTATAACTAGCTCTATACAATGGTCTTTTTCAACCTTTAACTTCGATGTTTTAACTGAATAATTTACTCTATCATGGATATCAAAAGTTGAGAAGTCTTGATTTCTAACTCTTGACGATCTTACATCAGTCTTATCAGCTATTATAAGTGCTGCTGCTATTGGATTTACAGGAAAAGCCGTTGACTCATCGTGATTTCCTATTGCAGTAATAATAGTTGCTATATCCTCTGCATCTACTCCCATATTGTCAAGGATACGAAATGCCATTACTGCACCGCTTTGTGCATGATCAATTCTGTTTACAATATTTCCGATATCGTGAAGATAGCTTGCTATCTGTGCAAGTTCAGCTTCTCTTTCGCTATATCCAAGTTCTATTAGTATTTTATGTGCATTTTCTGCAACTCTTGTCACATGTGTAAAACTATGTTCTGTAAAGCCAAGTGCCACTAATGACTCATCTGCTTTTCGTATGTACTCATTTATTCTTTCATCTTTTCTTATTTCTTCGTAGCTTATCTTCATTTTATACTCATATCTTTCCGATTTAGTTTTCTAAATCTATTTTTGACCCTTAATTTTTTGCAGCTTTAATATTATAATGCTTTTCCACACATTATACAAGTTAAATCCATATAATTCGTTCGTGCTAATTTGATATGATTCATCATCCATTTTTACACTGCAATACCACAAAGCATTAAAATATAACTACACAAATTCCGAAAAATATGTTACACTAAAATACGAAATATCTCAAGGGAGGAATTAATACAAATATGAAATTTGGTTTTATAGGGCTTGGACTAATAGGTGCTTCCATTGCTAAAGCCTTTAGAAATACATATAAGGATTGTTTTATAGTTGCTTACAACAGAAGTGAAAAGCCACGTTTGCTTGCAAAATCAGAAGGCGTTGCCGATATTGTAACAGACAGCATTGATTCTAATTTCAACGATTGCGACTATATATTCTTATGCACACCAGTTGAATTTAATGAAAGTTATTTAAAACTTCTTAAACCTATTATTAAAAGTGATTGCATAATAACTGATGTAGGCAGTGTAAAGGGAAATATACATAAAGCAGTAATAAGCGAAGGACTAGAAGCCAATTTTATAGGCGGCCATCCAATGGCAGGTTCTGAAAAAACGGGATATGAATATAGTAGTGCCACCCTCTGCGTTGATGCTCCATATCCTATAACCCCTACGCCATATACATCTCCTGATAAGCTCAAAGAATATGTCGATTTAGTTTATGGAATCGGTGCAAAACCTATCGTTATGGATTATGAGGAACATGACCGTACTGTTGCAGCCATCAGCCATTTACCACATTTAGTAGCTGCTGAACTTGCAAATCTAGTAAATGAATGTGATTCAAAACAGCAATACATGAAGCTTCTCGCTTCCACAGGTTTTAAAGATACAACTAGAATTGCAGCATCTTCAACTGATGTTTGGGAACAAATATGTATTACAAACCGTGAAAACATTTCAGAATTTTTAGGGATTTATATAACCAAGCTTCAAGAAGTAAAAAAACATCTTGATACCGAGAGTGGTTCAGAAATTTATAAAATTTTTGATAATAGTAGAGAATATAGAAACGAATTTTAAAAGCAAGTATATAATCAGGTGCATACTAAGATTTTTTTTTGGTAATACACCTGATTAACTTTCTTGGATTGTGGTATTGATTCCGAATAAAACTTGCATGAAATCCCGCCTCTCATCTAGTATTCTAATAATTCTTATACTATCATCTTCAATACGATAGAAGATATAATTTTTTTGAGTGTAAAACAAACGATAATCGCAAGGAATTTCGTATTGTTTTGATAACTCCACTCCCATTTCCTCATAAATACTTAAATTTTGAATCGTCTTTGTTATTTTACTCAGTATCCTCTTTGCAACTTCTTCTCCAAATTCAATTGTAATCTCTTTTTTAGCATCCAATAAATCTTGCAATGATTCTGGCGAATAAAAAATTTCTTTCATATACCCAAACTAGCTTCTACTTCATCTGAAGATAACCATCCTTGTTTTCTGGCAGAAACTTCTCCCTTCTCTAATTCTGCATATAATCCTTTAATCGCACGAAGCTCATCTAGCTCTTGCATTTTAACAATAGCATATTCTCCTCTTCCATTCTTTGTAAGATAAACAGGACTTCCTGAGGATACTTCTTTCAATACTTCTGTATAATTTCTTAAATCAGAAACTGGCTTTATATTTGGCATAATACATACCTCCTTTAAATATATTATACACATATTATTATAAATAATCAAATAAAATGATGATAAATTAACATGTTAATTTATCATCATTCAACTTCATTTATCTATATCATAAAATTATAACGAAGAAATATCATCAATTATCGTAAAATAATTTTCAAAAGTTTTCTTACAACACATTGGATCATTTATAACTATGCCTTCACACTTTAAACCTATAAGCGTAAAAGCCATAGCCACCCGGTGGTCATCATAAGTATCTATACTTGTAGGAGTTATCTTTCCCGGATAAATAGTTATCATATCTTCCTTTTCATCTGTCTTTATTCCAAGCTTATTAAGCTCGGTTGCAATAACTGATAATCTATCGGACTCCTGGACTCTTATATGCCCTATATTCCTTATCGTCGTAGGTGAATCTGCAAAAACACTGATTGCAGCTAAGGTAAGAGCCTGGTCTGAAAAATCCTTCATATCAATATCAATTCCTCTAAGTACTCCACCATTTGCATAATCAGGACCAACTACTACTATACCCTCATTCGTATCTTCCACTGAACAACCCATATTTTTAAGTACACTAAGAAACTTAACATCTCCTTGAGCAACATTAAAATGAACATTATTTACAAGAGTCTTCCCCCCTGTTATAGCTGCCATCGCATAAAAATAGCATGCACCGGACACATCCGGCTCTATTTGATATTCCATAGGATTATAAGAACTATTTTCCTTTATAAAATAACTATTGCCATCAAACTCACTTTCAAGACCAAATTCTCTCATCATCCCTCTGGTTATATCTATATATGAACCTGTTTTTCTTTCACCATTTATATGAATTATAAGTCCGCCTTTATTCATAAGTCCCGTCAATAAAAAAGCACTTAAAAACTGGGTGCTTTTACTTATATTCATATTGATTTCATTTACATCAAGTTCTTTTCTGCCATTTATCTTAACCGGTAAAAAATAAGGTTCTTCAATATACTCAATATCTACACCTAGCTCTTCCAATGCCTTAAACAATGGCTCCATTGGTCTTTTCTTCATCTGCGCTGATGCATCTATAGTATAGCTTCCACCTGATAAACCGAGCATTGCTGTTAAAAACCTTGCTGCTGTTCCTGCACTACCTACATATATTGTCTTATTATCATATGGAATCACGCCACCACAGCCTTTTACCGTTACTATCTTTTTTTCCTCATCAACTGATACATTAAAACCCAATGTCTGTAATGATGAAATAAAATATCTGGAATCATCACTAAATAGAGTTCCCTTTAATACAGTTGTACCACTTGCAAGTGCTGCAATAAGTAAAGCTCTATTGGTTATACTTTTTGAGCCAGGTACATCCACTACTATATTAGGAACTATATTTAGTTTTCTAACCTTATATGTTTGCATTTTTCTTTTCCTGTTCTAATAATAATTCATGGATTTGTATTTTCAATCTATCCGATGGTGTAATTCCGATATATCTTGCACCATACATAGTTTCCTTTTCTCCATAGTTTTCCATTCTTATTATCTCTACAACTGTATCAAAAGTTTCCATCTGCCATAACACTAGACTAACATCATAATATGTATTAAGCTTAAGTTCTTCACTTGTCTTAAATGCGATACCTCCTCTTGAAGCATTAATCAAAACAACCTCTATTGGTTCCTTTTTTAATCCTTCAATTGGCTTTTCTGTTTTAAGCTCATTAAGCTTAATTTTAACCTCAATATCCATTCTTAGTGCTCTTCTCTTTTCTTCCATAAATAATAATCCTCCCTTTTGTAATGTTTTAGTTTAAATAAGCAGCATAGCATCCCCAAAGCTAAAAAATCTGTACTTCTCATTCACTGCTTCTTCATAAGCCTTCATTATATGTTCCTTACCCGCAAAGGCAGACACTAGCATAAGCAATGTAGACTCAGGTAAATGAAAATTAGTTATTAATCCATCTATAATTTTAAAATCATAGCCCGGATAAATAAATATATCTGTCCAACCACTACCAGCCTCTAAAACACCATCCTTAGTAGCTGATTCAAGTGTTCTGCAACTTGTAGTTCCAACACAAAT
>JAVBUL010000093.1:0-8961 GCA_031555415.1 Lachnospiraceae bacterium
ATCGGAATAATTTCACGAGTAGTCTGAATATATTTTGCTCCTATTTCTATCGCAACTGCCGCACCTATCGCAGTTGCTGTTTCTGCGAACCCAATAAGCATTAGCCTTTCATCCATATATTCGTCCTTAAAAGTATGTGCAAGTTCCTTAAACATTTGCATAGCTTCACTAGGCTTAACAGGAATATGTTTACCTTGTAGCTTGTTTACAACTAGATAACCACGTTTATTATTATTTTCTCTCTTTGCTATACTCACCAAATCTGCTTCTTTATACACAATAATTCTCCTCGCAATACTTTATTATTCAATTAAATTTATCACAATTTGTTTGTTTATTCAAGTCCGTGTAGTTTCCTAATTAACTAAAACAGAGCCAAATTTAAAATTTGACTCTGCATTAAAATATATACTCCTTAAACTCGCTCTACAGGAATCCAGATTTCTGATTTATAATCTGGATCATCTGCACTTTTATCCATTGGAAAAACTTCGATTTCATAATCATTAATGTGTTTGTAACCACTTGTAGGCAGCCATTCTGCATTTATTCTAGCCCATGTCTCCCCAAAAGCTTCACCACCTGTTCCGTTAACTGTAAATACAGCCCATGTTCTTGATGGTATCACAAGTGTATCAAGTCCTTCATATTCCTCTCCATCAGATTCTGCACCTAAGAATAATTCAAGCTTTCCATCTGCCTTAGGCATATAAACACCCATTTGCCAATATGGTGCACGATACAACTTTAGTTCATCCCTGATTTTAGTATTTGCTCCATTTCTAAAGAACTCATTCCATACAGCTCCATCCTCATTATTTGTTACCTCTCTGATAATTCCAACTGCTGTAATTTCACCTTTTTCTTCAATACGATAATTCATTTCTACATCTCCTTTAATTGAAATTTTAAAAGAAAGACGAGGGTATGATTTTAATGATACTCCCTTGGAGCGCGCTTCCTTAGGTGTAACATCATGCATTTCTACAAATGCTCTTGTAAATGAGTTTGGAGAGTTATAACCATATTTAAGTGCTAAATCCAGTATTTTAATATCACTTGATTGTAACTCAAATGCTGCAACTGTCAGCCTTCTGCGTCTAATATACTCTGACAACGGTACACCAACAATATAAGTAAACATTCTTCCAAACTGATGCATTGAACAGTATGACAACTTAGCTATTTCTTCATAAGATAAATCTTCTGTCAAATGCCCTTCAATATAATCCATTACTTTATTCATTCTATCAAGAAATTCCATATCCACTCCCTCCTTCCAATAATCATTCTAACGGAAATTTAGAATATAATCTCCACATCTGCTGTACACATATGTGTGGTTGATACTACATTCTTTGATTCACAGCTTGATTGGCTACTTAAATGGAAGGCTCAATATAACTTTTAGAAACTTTCTATTAAGTTCTTTAAATCTTCCGATGCTGTTTGAAGGTTGTTTGACATGTTTAAAATCTTATCAAAGCCATTTCGCATATCTTTATTCATTTTTGTTATATCAGTTGCATTATGAGCCCCTTGACCACTTTCATGAGCTATAAACTCGATTGCTGTCACAAGAGTGCTTATTGCACTATTTAACTCACTTGATGAGGCATTAAAACTTGATAATGTATCATTTATAAAACTAGCATCATCACTATATGAATTACCTATACTTTCAAGCATCTCATAATCATCCATAACATTTTTATCAACAAATTCCATTAACTGTCCTGAAGCTGATGACAAATTCTCTACTGATTCCACTACTGATTGTGTTATAATCTTTATTTCACTTGTCGCCTGTTTTGATTGTTCAGCAAGTTCCTTAATTGAACTCGCTACCACTGCAAATCCTTTACCTGCCTCACCGGCACGTGCTGCTTCAATAGAAGCATTAAGTGCCAGCAGATTTGTTTGTTCTCCAATACTCATTATTGTATTTGAAAGTTCCTCAATCCTTTTAACCTGTTTTGATTCCTTGATTGCATCTATCATTTTATCATGAGTTGTATTGTAAATATCTCGTGCTGTAGTAAGCGATTCTACTGCATTTTTTTTCAAATCATTTGCTCTCTCATCAATATTCTTACCTGTTTCCATTCCGTTTTTGGAATCTTCATAAATCGAAACAGAGAAAGCACTAATTTCTTCTGTAGTGGCATTCATTTGCTCAACACTTGCTGAATTTGTACTAAGACTCTGCGAAAGTTCCTCTGTAAGGACTGAAATATCTCCTGCTTCCCTGCTAATGCTCTTAATTAACTCAGACATATCTCTTGATATGCCATCAAGTGTCTTTGATTTTTCGGATACTTCCTTGGAAATCATATCCATCAAAATATTTAAGTCCTTAGAAGTACTCTCAGCTAATTTTGAAAGTGCATCGATTTCATCTTTGCTCTTTATCTCACTATTATCCTTTGAACCTTTAAGCTTTGGCATGGATTTTAGTTTTGTAAGTACATTTAATATAGGTGAAACAATCCTAAATCTTATATAAATCCATGAAATAATAGCAATTAATACACTTATAGCTAAAGCAATATATGTAAGTCTAATATTTTCTTTATCCTTAACTTTAATCATAGCTATTTTATCTACATTATCTTTCTCTGCAAATTCTTTAAACTCATCTACAGCATCATTTATGGTTGATGAAGTAGTATCAAATTTTCCCATTAACTCGTTGCCTTTTTCTGTTCCATCATTAATATATCCTTCTGCCATTTCAATACCAGTTTCATAGTATGGTGTAATAGAATCAGATATTGCATTTATAGCTGCTACTTTTGAAGGATTTAATGTCTTAAGTTCTGATATTATTTCAATCGCAACATCGTAATGTTCCTTTGCTAAATCAAATCCATCATCTAAACCTTCTTCAGCTCTTGTTGCACTGATATCTGTTAACCATTGCTGTATTTGCACGACGTGAAACTTTAACTCCTCAGCCAGTATCATTGTTTGGAAAGTTTCCTTATCAAGCTCATCAACCAGTTCATTACTTTGGTTCATCCCCTTCATTTGCATTGCCATAATAGACATAAATGCTAACATCATACAGAAAATAGGGAGCATTAATTTAATTTTGATACTCTTCATGCAGTGTCCTCCTTTAAAATAAAAAACACAATCATACATTCATTAAACCTCGAATATATGTGTTAATTGTCGGCTATTATAGCACATTAAAATTTAATACGCAATGTCAATATTTAACAGACAATAATCAGTTTAATGCCAAATTATTGGTATTTATTTTATAAAAGAACTCTTTAGTCTAAAAAGTGCCATTAATTAGCAATGGCACTTTCTTTTTACTCGTTTGTATTTCTTTTTTATTTCTATCTTTTTACTTTTCTAACTCCATGTTCTCTTTCAACATTGTGCTCCTGATTTTGATTTTCAGGTTTCACTTTCTGAGTAACACTATTAAACATTTCGTTACTTTTCTTCTGATTATTCTTTTCATTTTCTAATTTGTCCATAATAATAACCTCCAAAGGATTTATACATAGGCTTGACTATATGATTTTTTTTGCCTAATATTAGTATGTATAATAATTTTCAAACTATACTTGACTCTTGAGTAACTCGATAGTGTAAAATAGCTATATCACATCAAAAAAGGAGAGCTTTTATGTCAGACTTATCAGATAACAACGAATTATACTCTATAGGTGCATTATCAAATATGGTTGGCTTGCCAATAGATACTTTGCGATATTATGATCAAATTGGATTATTTAAACCTTTTTGTGTTTCTCAAGAAACAGGATACCGCTATTATAGTGTAAATCAAGCTCCTACGTTGATGAGGATTATTGAGTTGAAAGAATATGGCTTTTCACTAAATGAAATCAAAAAATTCCTTAACCAAGCAGAACTTTCTCTCACGGA
Source organism: Lachnospiraceae bacterium (assembly GCA_031555415.1). GTDB lineage: Bacteria > Bacillota > Clostridia > Lachnospirales > Lachnospiraceae > CAG-303. The sequence continues at coordinate 3,907 of JAVBUL010000093.1, forward strand.
TGTCTATCAGAATCGTTATTGGGAACTGATAGACAAAAAAAGGAAGCTTCAAAATATTATTGATAAGCTTTCCAAAAAAATTAAGTCTCAACAGGAGGTAATTATTATGAATAAGAAAGTAATGATAGTAGATGACGCTCCATTTATGCGAAAAATATGCAGGGATCTACTTGTTAAAGAGGGTTATGACATTGTAGGTGAAGCTGCCGATGGTCCTGAGGCATTTGAAATGTATGAGAATCTACGACCTGATTTGATTTTGCTAGATATCACCATGCCTACATGGGATGGAATATACACATTAAGCAAACTCAAAGAACTTTATTCTGATGTTAATGCTGTAATGCTATCCGCTATGGGGCAATCAAGAATAGTTATTGAATCTTTAATGGCTGGTGCACGAAATTTTGTTGTTAAACCATTTCAAGCAGAAACCCTACTTATGACTATAAAAGATTCTTTTCAATCTGAAAAAGTTTTTAATCAAGAAATACTTAAACAGATTCATGCACACTGCTTAGATGATTCTTACGTTCTATCTCAAGCTGAAGTGGATAATATTATCCATGTTGCCTGCTCCAATGCAGATAATGATGATATATCAACTATCATCACAAGCTTAGGAGAAAAAGGTCCTGACCCTGTTCTTTCTAGATTGGATAAACTTGAACAAGACATGGAAGAGATAAAGTTTATGCTTAAGCAAATATCTACTAAGTAAAACTTTTACCTTTATATTTAGGAAATGAAAAAAGCAGAGATAGGTTTGAATACTTGTCTCTACTTTTTTAGGATATATATGCAAAGCACTTTTTATGCTTCAAGAAACTGTCTCAATAAATCCTCATATAATTCATTAAACTTTTCTAATACTGTTTCATCAACATAGATTGTCTTATCTAAAAATGTCATTCCTCGTTCTCCCATAAAATCTACACAACACATTAAAGTGTAGAATAAAAATACCCTTCTTTCCTTTTCGTTTATATTCATTTCAGAAAGAATATAGTCAATATAATCTGTATCATATCCATAATCTAAAAATGCCATATTTGTTAATGCAACATATGTCAGTTTGTCACCAAATGCAAGCCAATCTATATCAATGATACCTGAAACTTCACCATTACTAATCAATAAGTTTTTACTACTAATATCATCTAGATATGGTATTGGTCTAACATTATAAAAATATTCATTGAACTCATCAATTGTATCAATCAATTTATCTACTTTTTTTGAATCAAAATATCCATTTTGGTCAATCCTTGATTTCGATCTATTAAGATTTTGCAATACTATATCCTTCCAATTAAAATCTGCTGGTATCTCAATATCATTTTGAATTCTTGATACTTCATTTTGAATTTTTACTATTTCCCTTGCAATATTCTTTTTTTGTGAGTCTGTAAGTCGCCTGTATATATCACCTATTTCTTCTCCTACTATATAGCTTAAAATAATAAAGTAGTATTTCTCAAATTTACCTGAACAGATAATCTTAGGAATTGGTATATCCAAGTTTTTTAACTTATCCAGTAAATAACTTGTATTATTATATGCTCCTTCTTCTTCACTACCGCGAAATACATATTTCTCATCTGCTATGGTAACTATAAATACGTAGTTTCCAATTCCCATACTGCACCGCTCTATAGAAGTAGGCTCTTGACTTAGGTATTTCATACATATTTTCTTTACTGTTTTTTTCTCCATAATATAACCTCTTTGCTTTTCTTAATTCTTTAATCCAGTAATTTTGATAACGAACCTATTCCCCTAATGCTTTATAAATCTTAATATTCTGTTCAATTAACCTTTGCGAAATGTCCATAACATCATCATTAGCTATACTTTTATTTTCAACCATATATTCTATAGCTTCTTCTACAACAGCATTCAGACTCTTTCCATTTTCAATAGCATATGTTGCAATCGTTCTATGCAATTCCGGACTAATCCTTACATTAAAGGTTCCTTTAAATGGCTGTTCTGGATTTACTCCACTTTCTTTACAATGATTTAAATATTCATCAATTACATCTTGAAAGTCCATTTCCAAGCTTTGAACAGAATCTCCTTCATAGGAAAGTAATGACTTAAGTCCGATTACCTTCCCATAAAGACATTTATCTTCCTTTGAATATTCCACTGTTCCTTTATAATTCTTATATGATAATAAATTGCTCATATTAATCCATCCTCTTTCTTAATTTATCTTTTTTACTCATTTGTATCTCCTTTTACTTATAGTATATTACACCTCCAATAAATATGCAACTATTTTTAGTTGCACGTTCCTTACTACTAAAAATAAATCCCCATCTAATTAAAGATGAGGATAAATGTAATTTATATAAACTTCAGATACTCACCATATCCTTCGTATTTCATATTTTCTTTTTTTATAAATCTTAATGATGCACTATTTATACAATACCTTAATCCACCTTTATTTTTAGGTCCATCTTCAAATACATGTCCTAAATGAGCGTCTCCTATTTTACTTCTTATTTCAGTTCTACTCATACCATGACTTTTATCCCTTAAGTTGATAATTACATCTGAATTAATGGGCTTTGAAAAACTTGGCCATCCACATCCAAATTCATATTTATCTTTTGATGTAAACAGTGGTTCTCCTGTGGTTATATCCACATAAATTCCCTCTTCAAACTGATCAAAATACTCATTATTAAATGGTGGCTCTGTATCATTGTTTTGTGTCACTTCGTATTGAAGCCTCGTTAATTTTTTTATTAATTGCTCTTTAGGTACTTTAATATATCTCTTTTCTTTATCAACTGCATTTTTTGCATTCTCAAACTTCTCTCTTTTAATATGGCAGTAACCATTTGGATTCTTATCTAAATATTTTTGATGAAAATATTCTGCTTTATAATAGTTGAGAAGTGGTTTTACTTCAATCGCTATTTTCTTTTTATATTTTCGTTGAAGTTTTTGAATAGAGTCATTAATTATTTCTTCATCATTTTCGTCTGTATAGTATATTCCTGTTCTATATTGTAAACCAATATCGCCACCCTGACGATTAACATTGATGGGATTTATCACATCATAATAGAGGTCTAGTAAAAATGATAGGCTTATTTGCTTCTCATCATATTCCACCTTTACAGTTTCAGCATGACCTGTATTATCGTGACATACTTGCTCGTAACTTGGATTTTCTGTATTACCATTCGCATATCCCACTTCTGTGTCTAGAACACCCTTTATATTTTCAAAGTATTTTTCTGCTCCCCAAAAACAGCCACCTGCTAAGTATATTTCTTTTTTCATAAATACCTCGCTTTCTATAAATTAGTTAGTCTATATTATATTTTGGCTGGTTTTGAGTTTTATATAACAAAACATCCACTTTTTAAAATTTCCATCCAAAAAGTGGATTTTGTTATTAAATTAATAAACTTTTTTACGTTTTATATTTAAAATAATACCTGTTGTTCCACTTGTAAGTGCAATGACCAACAGCCATGTCGTCGGTACTGAAGTATCACCAGTTTGTGGCGGTTCGTTACCACCGTCATTACCACCACCATTACCACCGCCATTACCACCGCCATTACCACCACTAGCTGCACTAACCGTAATCGTGAAATCCTTGGTAAAGTCTTGACCTACTGCTGCTCCATTAGCTACAGTTGCAGTAATTACAACTGTTCCTGCTGAAGATGCAGTAAGAATATTATCATTGATAGATGCGCCTGTTGTTCCCACATCTTTTATACTCCATATGATCGTTTTACTCGTAGCAGTATCAGGTGTAACAGTTCCTATCAATGCTAAACCGATGCCTACAGTAACAGTATCAGGTACTCCTATTATATCGGTAACAGCAACAAAAGCAGCTGTTACAGTAACTACAACCTCATAATTATTGTAATTATCAGCTCCTGTTACCGGAATCGTAATCTGTGCTGTTGTATTCACTGGCTGTGCTGTTGTGTTAAAGTTCAAAGTAAGTCCTGTAATTGTAGGTGTGCCATTGATAAGAATACCATCTACTATAGGTGTACCGTAACTTGCTGAATCGGGAAGAACCGGCAAGGATACCCATGCATCTGTGGTCGCTTGGTTCGGTATAACTGTTCCTTCTGCAGTTTTTGTTCCTGAATAATCTATTTTGCCAATCACCAACGTTGCAATACCAGAATGAATTGTATTATCGTACACATCAAAATAGTAAGTTCCTGCTCCTGCCGCCGCAGATGTATTCAGAGTTAGAGTATTTCCATCAAATGATGCAGTTACACCATCAGGAGCAGTTGTTTCAACGTCACCATTTTCCTCTGTATACCATTTTAAAGAGCTTGATGTAAAGGTAGGTGCTGTTTCAAAGTTAGTAGTTGTAACAGTATAAGTGGAGCTTGATGCCGTTCCATATGTTAATGCATTAGTCTGCGCTCCTACCACAATAGAAGGGGTTGGTGCTGAAAGCTTTACATACAAATATGTACCTGCATTCCATGTTGAAGGTGAACCCAAGGTCATATCATCATCAGATAAACCACCGTGTGTCGCATACTTTATCACATCACTTTCATCTGTAGGATTAGACGCCCTAAATGCTTGGCTGGTACCTCCTTTTCCACTTATACCTATGAGCGTACCTCCTGTAAACTTGGTAGCATTAACGTTGGCAATACCGCAACTGGCATTGGCTATAGTCATACTGATAGTTCTACCGCCGATTCCATAAAGTGTTCCGCCTCTGATTTCAGAAACATTAGCACCAGTGCCATCTGAGTAAAAACCATAGCATCCTGTATTACCTATAGTACCAATAGCGGTCACAGTACCTCCTGATATAATGCTTTTTTCAAATTGAATGCCATATGCCACTTCGTCACTTGATTTACCACTAATGGCATTAACTTTACCACCACTGATGGTTGAAGTACCATATACATTAATACCCCAGTTTGAGGCTTTACTGTACCCTCCAAATGCATTTACAGTTCCACCACTCATCGTAAGACTTGCTGTTTCAATTCCTACACTCGAATTCTCTGCACAATAATTTCCAAAACT
>JAVBUL010000133.1:0-3564 GCA_031555415.1 Lachnospiraceae bacterium
AATCTGATTAAGAAAAGTAAATGGGACCTACAGGGCTCGAACCTGTGACCCTCTGCTTGTAAGGCAGATGCTCTCCCAGCTGAGCTAAGATCCCATAGTTGCCTCAATCAAACCTGCCTTGCTAGTATAATATGGCAAGCTGATTTTGTCAACCACTTTTTATATTTTTTTGAATTTTTTAAATTGTTTAGATAAGTATGTTTTTAGTTAAAGCCAAATGCCTTCTGTGCAATTTTATAAGAAACCTTTGCAAACAATCTTCCTGCTGCTGTAGGTAAATTCATTGCAATTCCTAAAACTGAATATCTTAGTTTTCTATAAAGCTTCTTATCTACCTTTTTCACTTCTTCCCAAAGAGCATCTTTCTTCTTAAGATTTTCCTTATCATTTGAAAGAATAAGCATAATTGAAGCTATACACATCATCATCTTTAAATATTGAAGCATATATTTATTGAGCTTTTCACTCTTTATTTCCATCTTTGAAAAATCTTCTATCATTATCTTTGCAACTCTTATATGCTGGTCAATTCTTGAAATCATAACCTTTTCATTTACTGATTGGTCATCTCTTCCTATAAAATAATGATAAAAATCAACATCTATGTAGCAAAGCCTTTTTACATCTGCTAATGGTTTAAATACATAAATATTATCCACATAAAATGTATGCTTTGGAAGTTCTAATCCACATTCTTTTAATAACTGTGTTCTATAAATTACTGAATGCATAAGGATATACTGTGTCATCTTAAAATTCACATTTCCATCCCATGATGTAATGTGTTTTGGATTAATCGCACTTCTATATGACATTACTTTCTTTCTTTTTGCACCTTGTTTATCATATACAAAGTTCGATAAAAGTAAATCCAGTTTTTTATCTTCTTTTATCATATATCTAAGAGTATTAAGCACTTTTTGTAGAGCTGCTTCATCTACCCAGTCGTCACTGTCAACTACCTTGAAGTACTCTCCTGTAGCATTACGAAGTCCTGTATTAACAGCTTCTCCATGTCCTCCGTTTTCTTGATGTACTACCTTTACAATGCTTGGATACTTTTCTTTTAATTCCTCTGCAATTCTTGGTGTTTCATCTTTTGAACCGTCATTAACTATAATTACTTCTACTTCATCGCCTCCAGTAATTAATGTTTCTACACAATGTTCCATATAATCCATTGAATTATAGCATGGTACTGCTATCGATAATATCTTCATCTTTACCTCCAATTTTTTTACTCATATGCATTATTAGTAATAACAATAATGTCATCTCAATAAGCATCAAGACTATTTTTATTAAGAGAATATCATATAACTTATCAAAAAATGGTATTTTCATAACTATAAGTGCCATTAAATTTGCTGAAATATGTAAAATAATCGGAGCAAAAATGGTCTTATACTTTTCATAAACATAACATAATATCACGCCTAATGCAAGTGCATATAATCCTTGTACCAAATTAAAATGAACAATTCCAAATATAATTGATGAAAGATATGTGCCTACTACAGCATCTGAATAACCTTTTATCCTTTTATATATTAAACCTCTATAAATTATTTCTTCTGCCACTGGTCCTAAAATAACTAATGCAAAGATTTGAAAAATCAATGGATTTGATTCAAAACTGCTATTTACATCAGCATAGTTGCCAAGTATATTATCAATCGGAAATATAGTAACTACTTTACTTAAGCCAAGGCTTGCAAGAAATCCAATACCTATAAGAAAATACCACTTTTGTAAATCAACCATTTTTAGACGTTCTTTTGTTGATATGTATTTTTCACTGTTCAATTCTTTTTTTAAAATGTAAAGACAAATAGGAATGGTTACTATATATGTGACTATTGATACTAAAAGTCCATGTTCATTAACTATTGTTTCTATCTGTGAAGAAAAACTATATACTTGAAAATAATTAAATATATCTTCTTCTCCTAATTTTAAAAATGCCTTTGTCGTTACTCCTATGTAAAAAGCTACTTGTACCATCATATTTACAAACAAATAGATTAGTATAGGATATGAACATCGCCATATTTTAGTTTCTGTGCTATCATTTAGCATCTTTTTACCCATCTGCGCGCTGCGTACGCACTCAAATCAATAGTTGAACACGCTCTTTTGTTCAACCTTTTACCTCACTTATTTTGATGTTATATGACCAATATTTTTTATCAATACAGATATTGTTCCATCTTCATTTGTAATAAATTCAATATTGTCTGTGCTGTTGTATTGCTCCATGGGTATTTTAATCTCAATCCCTGTATCTGTAACTAAGTTTTGTTTTCCAAACTTTTTGGTTGTTGCCTCATTTCTAGGCTCAATCAGTTCTTCTTCTGGTATTTTATATTTTTCTATTTTTTCTTTGAACTTTTCCTTAAGTTCAACTTTATCTTCAAATATCTTTGCTGCTATTTCAGGAATGCTTACTGAACCTTGCTCTGTAAGTTCTGAGTGAATTATACTCTTAGCCTTCATTTTTTCTTCAAATTGTTCTGACTCATTGAAGTATTCTTTTTGAACTGATTCCACAGCCTTTTCTACTATCGCTAATTTTGCTTTCTGAGAAAGTTTAGTACTGCATTTTAAAAATAACTTTGAAAAATAGTTTTCTTTGGCACCATTTACATTATATTTTTTTTCTATAACTTTTACATTGAAATCGTCTAAGTTTACAATAGCAGCTTCACTAAGCCCCTGTGTTTGAGTTGGAAGAATAGAACGATACTTCATAATACTGTTTATATTTCCTTGCTCATCAGCCATCGTTGTATGAGTATATGATTCCTTGAAATTCATTTTAAGAAGTGCAATATTTCTAATGCTATTCACCTCAAACTGAACTACAAACAAATCTGCCGGTGGAATTTCTATATTTGAGTTCATAATACTATATAAATTCTCAGCTATTTTTTTACTAATCAATATGAAATCAGACTCACCCAACTTTATTTCTTTCATCATATCGTGTATATCTGATTCATCTTCCATAAACCTACATTTCTTTATATCATCACTTGCTAATGTTTTAAAGATATGCTCCTTTAAAAAATCAGCTAAATCTGAACCATAATCTAATTCTACATCCGATAAAACCGGCAATCCAATGGTTGAATCTAAAATATGTACTATTGCATTTTTTATAATAATACTGCCTTTATCCATAAAAATACCTATTCTTCCTATATATACTTATTATTTTATTATACATTCTATCACATTTTAGCAAAAACATAAATAGATTTTATTTACATTTTTGTCACATTAGTATATAATGAAAAAGCAGTTTATATTACTATTAAAGAGAGGTATTGTCTAATGAGTCAGGAAAAAGTTGATCGTTATAAACAAGAGAAAGCTGACCGCAAGAAAAAAATCGCTAAAGGAAAGCAAATAAAGGTTATTAAAACCGTTGGTTCTGTTATCAGTTGTATACTTATTATCGCTATAATCGTTATATCAGCAAAGTTTCTTAAAGGAGATTTCGAGTCACCAACAACAAAGGCGGTGACCGAAGAAGATCTCTCGAAAATAAGAGCTCTCGCC
>JAVBUL010000022.1:0-3418 GCA_031555415.1 Lachnospiraceae bacterium
AGAACAAGGATAAGAGCCAAAACACATTTCCATGTATTTCTTTTACTTGATTTATGTTTCGATTTTCCCAAAGTTCATCACCATCACCAAGCTCAACATAGGTAAATCCATTGTTATAATAGTATTCAAGTGCAGAAAAAAATTCATTTTGATTCTTTAAGAAATTATCATTTGATGAACCATTTCCACGGTGACAATCGCTAATTATAACAATTTTTGAATTTGGATATAGATTTAGTGTTGGAGCATTATTAAAAGCCTTGTTTATTCTTCTTAAATATCCCAATTTGCGAGCCTCCTTCTAAAAATTATTTCTTTCCATTCTTACATTTTAAAATATTAACAGTACGTCTAAAGGCAAAAGGTAAATAAAAATATATAAATAAAAGTCTGTCAAGTGAGCTTTTGAAAGGTCTTGTAAAGAAGTTAAATAAAAAACAGTAAAATCTATTTATCATTAAAACAAAACGCCTTTGTATACGTGAAAAAAGGCTACGTCTTATTATTTGTCTGTTAAAAGTGATATTTACTGTGTTATTACATACCTGCTTATAACTTCCGTCAAATTCAATCTCTGATAAGGCATCAATAAATGAATTCATCATTGTACTGTTTGGAAATGTTATTGAAGCATATAAAGTCAGTTCAGAAGGTCTTGTAAACATACCCATTTTAAACATTGTATTCCACCAATGTCTGTCACAATTACAAGCGATTTGAATTCGTCTTCTTTTTAAATAAGTGCATGTTTCTAACATTTCGTGATTGCTTACAACTTTGAAATGTGTATACTTTAACCTATTTGGTGGTATTATACTGTCAGTATTATAAATACCAAGTTCAGAACCTGTATTTATGCCGTATTGGCCTTTCCATAATTCAATAAGCCATGTGCGGTCATCGTAGTTAAAATAAACAGGCAAGCTTTCAAATATCATATTAAAAAAAGGCGACAGATTATCATAGGTTGAAGAATAACCAAAAGCTCGCTGCCAAGCATCTATCGTACTACTGAAAAAGTCACATCGTGAGTTGTAGGTAAATCCTAAAGGATTAACTAAGCTGTTTAAAAGGCGGATTTTTTCATTTTTAGACATCGACCTAATACGTCTGATTATAAATCTTCTTCGCAGAGGAAAGAAAATCATAAATAATATAGCGATAAATACTAAAATCCCTATTAATATATACATAAGACCTCCTTGGGGTTACAAAAAACATTTGTTCACCCGTAAAATTATCTTCTATATATATTATGAATTTGTCGAAAAAAGGAAACATATTTTACCAAATATATATAAAATAATAATTTTTATTTGTTGACGTGCCCCTGTAAATGTTCTATAATTGACAATAGCCTAAATCTATGTATATTTATTAGGTAAATGAAAGGTAATAAGTAAATGGTAAGAAGTATGACGGGTTTTGGTTGTGCAGAAGTAGTTAGAAACAACCAAAAGCTTACAATTGAAATAAAATCTGTTAATCACAAGTATTTTGATATAAACATTAAGTCTCCTAAAAAATTCATTCGTTTTGAGTCAGATATAAGAGATTTTCTAAAAAAATATGTGGTTAGAGGTAAGATTGATTTGTTTTTTACATATGAAAATATGTCAGGAATAGATGTAAATCTTAAGTACAATGAAGCACTTGCAAAAGAGTATATAAAGAATTTTGAACTTATGAGTAGTACGCTAAATATTGAAAACGATATTAAAGTATCACATTTATTGAAATGCCAAGATGTATTATCGATGAAAGACTGTGAAGTTGATGAAGAAGAGCTTTGGGTATTGATTGAAGAAACATTAAAGGCAGCTTGTGAAATGTTTATAGAAACAAGGGCTAGAGAAGGAGAACTATTAAAAGTAGATCTTATAGGGAAACTTGATGAGATACTTCGCCTTGTTTGTATAGTTGAAGGTAAAGCGCCTGAGATTAATGCTGACTATAAGAAACGATTAGAAGAGAAACTAAGAGAAGTTATGGAAGATTCACAAATTGATGAGAATAGATTGGCAACAGAACTTGTTTTATTTGCAGATAGGTCATGTGTAGATGAAGAGATTGTCAGACTAAAAACACATATTGAAAATATGAGGAAAGACTTAATTGAAGGTGGTGAGTTAGGCAGAAAATTAAATTTCATTGCACAGGAAATGAACAGGGAAGCGAATACTATTTTATCAAAGGCAAATAATATGTATGTTGCAAATCAAGCAATATCTATGAAAACAGAGATAGAAAAGATAAGAGAGCAAATTCAAAATATAGAATAAGGAGCAATGAATATGAAAGGCGTACTTGTTGTAGTGTCAGGTTTTTCAGGGGCAGGTAAAGGTACAGTAATGAAAAGGCTGTTAAGCAAGCATAGTAATTATGGCTTAAGCATTTCAGCAACGACTAGAAAACCAAGGGATGGCGAAACAGAAGGTGTAGAGTATTTTTTTAAAACCGTAGAAGAGTTTGAAAGTATGATAGCAGATGATAAACTTATCGAATATGCAAATTATGTTGGAAACTACTATGGTACACCTAAGGATTATGTGGAAAGCCAGTTATTGCTTGGCAAAGATGTGATTCTTGAAATAGAACTTCAAGGAGCATTAAAAGTAAAAGAAAAAAATCCTGATACGGTACTGATATTTATAACACCACCATCGGCGGATGAACTGAAAAAAAGGTTGGTGAATAGAGGTACGGAGGATATGGAAACTATAAATGCCAGACTTTTAAGAGCAAGTGAAGAAGCAGAATATATGCCGGAATATGACTATATATTAGAAAATGATGACCTGGAAAAATGTGTTGATGACTTACATGGAATTATTCAGTCAGAGCATTGGAAATCGAAGAGAAGTAATGAAAAAATAAATTCAATAACAGAAGAACTAAAAGTTTTTTCTAAATAAAAAAATAATTTTTTATAGCTGTAAACACAGCAGAATGGAGGATATTATGTTACACCCATCATATACAGATTTAATGGAAGTAGTTAATAGTGAGGTTGAACAAGGAGAACAGCCAGTAGTTAATAGTCGTTACTCAATTGTTTTAGCAACAGCAAAAAGAGCAAGACAGATTATAGGTGGTGTTGAACCATTAGTAAGAGGAAAAGATAAAAAACCTTTATCAATAGCGGTAGAAGAGCTTTATAGTTCAAAGATAAAAATTGTTGGTGACGAAGATATAGAAGACTAAAAATTAAGACTTGAATTTGGAGGAATAGTTAAATGAAGACAGCGATTAAGGCGTTATCTGAAGGAAAGAACTTATCAAGAGCTGAAGCTGAAAGAGTTATGAATATTATGCTTAGCGGTGAAGCATCACAAGCTCAAATAGGAGCTTATTTAACAGCATTAAAGGTTAAAGGTGAAACTGTAGACGAAATAGTTGGTTCTACAACGGTGCTAAA
>JAVBUL010000120.1:0-4969 GCA_031555415.1 Lachnospiraceae bacterium
CATCTGGTTTTTGCTTATATAAAATCGCACCACAATGAACGCAAAACATATCATTTTCAGGAACTTTCTTTCCACATTTTGGACATTTCATATTTGCTATTCCTCTCTTTACATAAATACTATATTTAATTTTAACATAGTACTAGAAAAAATGAAAGCAATATGTTAAACTTTAAAAGTTGGAAAGGGGCTGAGGATATAAACGGTACTATACTAATTACTGTGGCAATATTGTTACTTATTGTTTTAAGAATTATATATGAAGTAAAGCATTTTAGAGTGAAAAAATATGTTATAATGGACAATAGGCTAAAAGAAGATATAAAGATATTGTTTTTATCAGATTTGCATAATTGTAAATATGGAAATAAAAATGTTAAGCTTGTTGAAAGAATTAAAAAAATAAACCCACAGGCAGTTTTTATCGGTGGAGATTTAATTAATGGAATGGATAAATTAAATAGTGCCAGATGTTATGGCAATGCGATTTCTTTTTTAGAAGGGATAACTAAAGATTTTCCGGTTTATTATGCGTTTGGAAATCATGAGTTATATTTAAGAGCAACATGTTTATATGATGAGTATATAAGTAAAATTACATCAATAGAGAATCTATTTCTAATTAATAATAAAAATGTTCAACTGAAAAATCTAATTATTCATGGCATGGAGTTACCAATTAGTTCATATAAAAGGCGCAAGGGTACATATGAGTTTTCAGAAGTGAATTTTAGAAAAATATTTGGAGAAAAAAACGAAAGTCTTTATGAGATACTGTTGGTACATAAACCGGAGTATTTTGAAGATTATTCAAGAAGTAATATAGATTTAGTATTGGCAGGACATAATCATGGCGGTACAATAAGATTACCTATTGTTAGAGGCATTATTTCAAGGGATTTTAAGATATTACCTAAATATTCATATGGAATGTATAAGAGTAAAAATAATAGTACGAAAATGATTTTAACAAGTGGTCTAGGTGACCATACAATACATTTTAGGCTTTTTAACATGCCTGAAATGGTAGAGATTTCATTAAAGAGAGGATAAAACAATGGGAATACCAGTAAAACTTGATGCATTTGAGGGTCCTTTGGACTTGCTTTTGCATTTAATTGATAAGAATAAAATTAATATTTATGACATTCCAATTGTAGAGATAACAGACCAATATTTAGAGTATGTAAAGGCTATGGATAAGCAGGATTTGAATATTGTTAGCGAATTTTTGGTTATGGCAGCTACACTTATTGATATTAAGTCAAAGATGTTGCTACCAAAAGAAGTAAATGAAGACGGTGAAGAAGAAGATCCAAGAGATGAGCTTGTTCAAAAGCTTTTAGAATATAAGATGTATAAATATATGTCATATGAACTTAGGGATAGAGAATTAGATGCAGGTAGGGCTTTGTATAAAAAGCCTACGATACCAAATGAAGTGCTAAAATACGAAGCACCTATAGATTTAGATGAGCTGCTCAGTGATGTTACATTAGTAAAGCTTAATGAGATTTTTAATATGATTATGAAAAAGCAAGAGGATAAGGTTGACCCTATTAGAAGTAAATTCGGTAAAATTGAAAAGGAAGAGGTTAGTCTTACAGATAAGATGGAGTTTGTCAAAGATTATGCCTTAACACATAAAAAGTTTAGTTTTAGAAAATTATTAGAGATGCAGCATAGTAAGATGCATGTCATTGTAGCTTTTCTTGCTATTTTAGAACTGATGAAGACTGGTATAATTAGCATTTTACAGGAAGATGCATTTGGAGATATAACAATAGAAAACGTTGCATAGGTATTAGAAAGGTATGGTATGACACAGGTGGAAATAAAGAAGTATGAAGCTATCATAGAAGCAATATTGTTTACAATGGGTGAGTCAGTAGCAGTTGAAAAAATAGCAAATGCAATAGAACATGATATCCAAACGACAAAAAAGCTTATATATAATTTGATGGATAAGTATGATAAAGAAGATAGAGGAATTAAGATAATTGAATTAGAAGATACTTTTCAAATGTGTACAAAATCAGAAATGTATGAATATCTAATAAAGGTAGCAAGCCAGCCTAAAAGATATGTTCTTACAGATGTGTTGCTTGAGACTTTATCAATCATAGCTTATAAACAGCCGATAACAAGGTCTGAAGTGGAAAAAATAAGAGGCGTTAAATGTGACCACGCAGTGAATAAGCTTATAGAATATGGTCTTGTTGAAGAAGTGGGAAGAATGGATGCTCCTGGAAGACCATTACTATTTGGAACATCAGAAGAATTTCTTAGAAAATTTGGCGTACAGTCAATAAATGATCTGCCTGAAATAACAGGTGAAAAGATAGAAGATTTTAAGCATGAGGCGGAGGAAGAGGTGCAGTTGAAGCTGGAAGTCTAAAAAATTCAACACCGGCGTGTTGAATTGCAAGAATCCCATATTCGTTGCGATAGCACAACAAATATGGGATTCTTGATTGGTGCGACAGTACGGTGTTCGCTTTGGTGGTTGTAAGGAGGTAGCTTTTTGTTGAAAAGTGTTTTAGATAAAGAAGCATGTGCTAGGTGTAGGATTTGTTGTTCGTTTGTGAATGCGGATGTGTGGGAAGCACCTGCGTTTAATGAAAAAGAATACAACATTATTGCAAATCATAGAAAGATAAATAGTGGTGTATTTGAAAAAATATGTGATGAGTATAGGGCGGTTTATCATTTTGAAAATGAGAAGGAAATACTTTTATGTCCATGTTTGGATGAGGAGAAAGGGTGTGTTATGGGAGATGATAAGCCGTTTGAGTGTAAATTGTGGCCGATAAGGGTTTTTGAGATAGAGGGGGAGATAAGGATTGGAGTGTCTAAGTTGTGTCCAGAATTTCTTGAAGAAACGGAGCAAAAGCTTAGGATATTGATGGGTGAAGGAATTATGGATAGGATTACAGAGGAAATAGAGAAAAATCCTAGTGTTGTAAGAGAATATACAGATGAGTATATATTATATCATTGATATAAAACACTTGCAAAAAAATAAATTGTATGATAATATCTTAATGTTGTGAATAAACGAGATATTCCTCTGTTACCATGTTTGTATTAAGAATATCGATTACATTAAGGAGGTCACACAAAATGAACGAAATTATTAAGAATATCGAAGCAGCTCAAATTAAGGAATCTATTACAGAATTTCATGTTGGAGATACAATTAAGGTATATGCTAAGATAAAAGAAGGAAACCGTGAAAGAGTACAGGTTTTCGAAGGAACTGTTATTAAAAGACAGGGCGGAAGCTCAAGAGAAACTTTCACAGTAAGAAAGACTTCAAATGGTATTGGAGTTGAAAAGACTTGGCCATTACATTCACCAACAATCGATAGGATTGAAGTAGTAAGATATGGTAAGGTTAGACGTGCTAAACTTAACTACTTAAGAGATAGAGTTGGTAAGGCGACAAAGGTTAAAGAATTAGTTAAATAATTTAAACCCAAGGGGCAAGTACTTTATGTATTTGCCCATTTTACTATTTTACACAGTAAAATTTTTTACACAGTAAAATTTTTACTATAAATATGGAGGTTTTGATGGGCTTTTATAATCCACGATTTGAAAAAAATATAGTTTCAGATAGGATACTAAAATGGGTAGCAGATATTGTTACTGTTATTGTAGTAGCATTATTTTTGTTGATATTTTTAGGAGAACAGACTAAAATCATTGGCAATTCGATGGCGGATTCTTTGGAAAATGGGCAAGTTGTGCTTATAAACAGGATGGTTTATAAATTAAGTGATCCAAGTCGTTTTGATGTAGTTGTATATAAATCAAAGACAGATGAAGGAAAGTATGTAATTAAGAGAATAATAGGACTTCCGGGTGAAACCATTAAAATAGAAGATAGTAAGATATATGTAGACGGAGAGTTATTGAAGGATGAATACTTTGATGAAAACTATGAAAGTGGTTATGTTTCTAAAGAAATGAAGATTGGCTCGGATGAATACTTTGTAATGGGAGATAATAGAAATCTTAGCGAAGATAGTAGATTTGAGTACATTGGAAATATAAAAGAAGATGATATTGTAGGAAAAGCATGGCTGATTGTATCACCATTTAAGGAGATTGGCTTTATAAGGTAGGAGGAAATATTTTGAATTTTCAGTGGTATCCAGGACATATGACAAAAGCAAAGCGTATGATGGAGGAGGATATAAAGCTTATTGATCTTGTGATTGAGTTAGTTGATGCAAGATTGCCAATGAGTAGTAGAAATCCAGATATCGATACTTTGGGTAAAAATAAAGCAAGATTAATACTTTTAAATAAATCGGATTTAGCTGCGGAGTATGCTAATAGGAAGTGGGCAGAGTTTTTTAAAGGTAAAGGTTATCATGTGCTTGAAGTTAATTCAAAATCAGGCGCAGGAATAAAAAATGTTAATGCAATAATTCAAGAAGCATGTAAAGAGAAAATAGAAAGAGACAGAAAAAGAGGTATTTTAAATAGGCCAATAAGAGCTATGGTTGTTGGTATACCAAATGTCGGAAAATCTACTTTTATTAATTCATATGCAAAAAAAGCTTGTACAAAGACGGGAAACAAGCCGGGTGTGACCAAAGGAAAACAATGGATTAAGTTAAGTAAATCATTAGAGTTATTAGATACACCGGGTATATTGTGGCCGAAGTTTGATGACCAAAGAGTGGGTTTGAATTTAGCTTTAGTTGGTTCTATTAATGACCAAATTTTAAATATAACTGAGCTTGCAATGGAGCTTATAAAAATTTTGAATAAAGATTATAAGGGTGTAATGAATAGCCGATATAGTATTGAAGAGAATGAAGATACATTAAAGACTTTAGAACTTATTGCAGAGAGTAGATTGTGTAAATTAAAAGGTGATGTTCTTGATTTAGATAAGGCGGCTAGGATACTTATTGAAGATTTTAGAAGTGGAAAATTAGGTAAGATTACATTG
>JAVBUL010000044.1:0-14817 GCA_031555415.1 Lachnospiraceae bacterium
TTTAGATATACTAGAAGATAAATTTGAGATTGAGAAAATTGGAAAAACTCCATATTCTCCAGATAAGAAGGGGACGATTGGAATGTATCTTAATGAAGAATGGTACAAGCTTGTGGCAAAGGATAGCATAAAGTCAGACGATCCGGTAGATGGTTTAGATGTTTCAATACTTCAAAATGAGGTATTAGCACCAGTGCTTAATATTGGTGACCCTAGAGTAGATAAGAGAATTGATTTTATTGGTGGAATAAGAGGATTAAAAGAACTAGAAAGAAGATGTTCACTAGATATGGTTATAGCATTTTCGATGTATCCAACATCTATTCAGGAGCTTTTTAATGTATCAGATGCAGGAAGATTAATGCCTCCAAAGTCAACATGGTTTGAACCAAAGTTAAGAAGTGGATTATTTATACATAACATATAAAAAATGGAGATAGTATGATTCAGTTATCATGTAAGAATATTACAATTGCATATGAAAAAGAAAATGTTATTAATGATTTATCAATGGATGTGGAATCAGGTGATTATATAAGCATTGTTGGTGAAAATGGAACAGGAAAAAGTTCTTTGCTTAGAGGGATTTTAGGTCTGGTTTCTATAAAAAGTGGAGTGGTTAACTTTGGTGATGGAGTAAAGAGAAATCACATAGGATATCTGTCTCAACAAAATCCAATGCAAAAAGATTTTCCGGCTTCAGTATATGAAGTGGTTTTGTCAGGCTGCTTAAATCGTAAAGGACTATTACCGTTTTATCCATATAATTGCAAGCAAAGAGCGCATAAAAATCTATCTAAGTTAGGTATGGGCGAACTTACAAATAGACCATTTGTAGATTTGTCAGGAGGTCAGAAGCAAAGAGTGCTTTTGGCGAGGGCTTTGTGCGCCACAGATAAAATAATGTTTTTAGATGAGCCTATTACAGGATTAGACCCTATTGCAACAAGCGAGTTGTATCTATTGATAGATAAACTTAATAAGGAATATGGAATTACAGTAGTTATGGTTACTCATGATATAAAGAGTGCCTTAGTGTATTCGAATAAGATTTTGCACTTGAATAAAGAGGGATTTTTCTTTGGCAGCAAAGAAGAATATGTTAATAGTGAATATAGTAAAGAACTAGAGACGAGTAGGTAAAGGAGGAATAATTAGTGTCTGTAATTAATGCAATAAATGATATGTTTTCTTACGCCTTTATTACTCGTGCTGTTTTAGTTGGGGCGCTTGTGGCGTTGTGTGCATCGGTACTGGGTGTTATTTTAGTATTAAAAAGATACTCGATGATAGGTGATGGACTTTCACATGTTAGTTTTGGCGCTATGGCTATAGCATTAGCCTTTAATGCAGCACCTTTAAAGGTTGCTATACCTATAGTTATAATTGCAGCTTTTCTTTTGCTTAGAGTGAGTGAAAATAGTAAGATAAAAGGTGATTCTGCAATTGGACTGGTTTCTAGCAGTGCCATTGCAATTGGTGTTATTATTAATGTATTATCAGATGGAGCAAATATTGAGTTAGATAGTTATATGTTTGGTAACATTTTGGCGTTAGATGAAGGAGATGTAATGTTAGGTGTTATCATGTGCATATTTGTTATGGTATTATTTTTACTATTTTATCATAATATTTTTGCAATTACATTTGATGAAGACTTTGCAAAAGCAACAGGTGTAAAGGTTAATCTTTATAAGAGTTTATTGTCTGTTTTAACAGCAATGGTTATTGTCATAGGAATGAGAATAATGGGAACATTACTTATATCAAGTCTTATGATATTTCCTGCTCTAACATCTATGAGAATATGCAAAAGGTTTAAGACAGTAATGATAACATCTGTATGTGTATCATTAATATGCTTTTTTATGGGCATGTTAGCATCGTATATGTTAGAGATTCCAACTGGAGCGAGTATTGTTGTAAGTAACTTAATTGTTTTTTTGCTATTTTCTATTTTATCAAAAAATGTAAAAAAATAGCAAAAAGTTCAATAAAGCATAAAAATAGTAAAAATTATCTAAAAAATGGGTATATATGGATGGACATGCCTATTTTTTTATGGTATTCTATAGGATGTAAGTAGGTGAATAAGCCTAAATAGGGAATAAATTTATACGCGGAGGTAATTGTAAATATGAGAGATAAGTTATATGATTTGATGAATTGGAGAGAAATTGAAGGCATATTATACGCAGATTTGGATAAACCACGTACAATATTAGGTCCTAATAATACAAGAAATGGTATGGTTATACAAGTATTTGCGCCTGATGCTGTAAAAGTAGAGGTTATATTTGATGAATCAAAAAATGTATATCAAATGCAAGAAATGGATGATTATTTTTTTGCAGCATTATTACCAAAGAAGGAAACAGGTTTATATCAAATAAAATCATACTATGTTGATGATAAAGTAAATTTAATTTATGATCCATATCAGTTTGATGGTCTTATTTCAAAAAATGATTTGAAGAAATTTAACGCAGGTGTAAATTATAAGGCATATGAAATTCTTGGTGCACATGTGATGTCTATTAATGGTGTAAAAGGTGTTAGATTTGCAGTATGGGCACCTTATGCAAAGAGGGTCAGTGTAGTTGGAACATTTAACTTCTGGGATGGAAGAAGACACATGATGAATCGTGTTGATGAAACAGGTGTATTTGAATTATTTATTCCAGGTTTAGAAGAAGGCGAAATTTATAAATATGAAATAAAGCAAAGTACAGGAGAAAATGTATTAAAGGCAGACCCATATGAGTTTGGTGGTGAAAAAAGACCTAATAATGCATCGATTGTAAGAGATATAAGAGAATATAAGTGGACAGATGAAAAGTGGTTGAAAAATAGAAAAGAAGCTAATTCAGATAATATGCCAATGTCTATTTATGAAGTTCATTTAGGCTCATGGAAAAAACCTGAAATAGAAGGTGTTGATGAAAAAGAATCATTCTATACATATAGAGAGTTAGCACCTATGCTTGCTGAATATGTTAAAGAAATGGGCTATACACATATCGAACTGATGCCTATTATGGAACATCCTTTTGATGCTTCATGGGGATATCAGGTAACAGGATATTATGCTCCAACAGCAAGATATGGAACACCTGAGGATTTTATGTATTTTATGGATTATATGCATAAAAACAATATTGGTGTAATTCTTGATTGGGTACCGGCACATTTTCCAAGAGATCAGTTTGGTCTTGCAAAATTTGATGGAACATGCCTTTACGAGCATCTTGATCCAAGAAAAGGTTCACATCCTCATTGGGGAACATTGATTTATAATTATGCACGTCCTGAAGTTAAAGCATTTCTTATTTCAAATGCATTATTTTGGTTAGAGAAATATCATGCAGACGGTATAAGAATGGATGCTGTTGCGTCTATGCTTTATCTTGATTATGGAAAAAATCCAGGTGAATGGGTAGCAAATATATATGGTGGCAATGAAAATCTTGAAGCAGTAGAATTCTTAAAAGAATTAAATACGCAGATAAAGAAACGTAAAGACGGTTCAATAGTAATAGCAGAAGAATCTACAGCATGGTCAAAGGTAACAGGCGATGTAAAGGATGATGGTTTAGGATTTGACTTTAAATGGAATATGGGTTGGATGAATGATTTTACAAATTATATTCAGTGTGATCCATTTTTTAGAAAAAATAGTTATCATCAGCTTACATTTAGTTTGGTATATGCATATAGTGAAAACTTTATTCTTGTATTTTCACATGATGAAGTGGTTCATGGTAAGGGCTCAATGATAATGAAAATGCCTGGAGACGAACCTGCAAGATTTTCAAATCTTAAAGCAGCATATGCGTTTATGATGGCTCATCCGGGTAAAAAGCTTATGTTTATGGGACAAGAGTTTGCTCATTACAGAGAATGGAGTGAAGAACGTCAGCTTGATTGGGAAAGCCTTGCAGCCGATAAGCATTTAGAAATGCAAGATTGTGTAAAGGCACTTAATAAATTATATAAATCAGAACCAGCATTATATGAATTAGATAATGCACCTGAAGGTTTTGAGTGGATTGATTCTCTTTCTTACGAGCAGAGTATTTGTTCATTTGTTAGAAAAGGTAAAAAAGCACAAGATACATTCTTAATTGTGTGTAATTTTGATACAGTTGCATATGATAAATATGTTGTGGGAGTGCCAAAGGCAGGAAAATATAAAGAAATTTTCAACAGCGATAGCAAAGAATTTGGCGGAAATGATATGGTTAATGCCAGAGTTAAGACTTCAAAGAAAGAAGAAAGTGATGGAAGAGCAAATTCAATCACAATTAGTCTTGCACCACTTAGTGTATCTGTATTTAAGTATAGTGCAGTGAAGTCTACAGTAGCTAAAAAACTTGAGAAAGAATATATTGCAGCTGAAGAAGGTATCACAAAGACAGCAGAGAAGAAGACAGTAGCAAAGAAAGCTACAGCGAAGAAAACTACAGCTGTAAAATCAGTTAAAACAGATGAAAAGGTTACTCCTGTAAAGGAAAGCCCGTCTGTAGCACCAGTTAAAACAGAGGAGAAAGCTACTCCTGTAAAGGAAAAGGCGACTGTAACATCAGTTAAAACTGAGAAAAAAGCTACTCCTATAAAGGAAACTCCGGTTGAAACATCAACTAAAACTGAGAAAGAACCTGTAGTTACGGAAGAAAAGCCAGTTTTAACAGCAGAAAAGCCCGCTGTAGAAAAAGAAAAGAAGACATCAGCAAAAAAATCTACAGCTAAGAAAGCAGCAGTTGCAAAAAAAGCAACTACAGAAAAGAATACAACTACAACAAAAAAATCCACACCGGCAAAGAAAAATGCTGAAACTAAAAAATAGTATAAGGATGTATAAATTATGATAGATAAAGTGATTGAAACATTAGAAGGATATGTACCAAAAGCTATGGATTTTGTGCTGGATATAGTGATTGCACTTTTGATATTCTTTGTAGGAAAAATCATTATAAATTTTATAGTTAAAATCATTAATAAGTTTTTGGAAAAAGCAAATGTAGAAGTAAGTGTTAGAAAGTTTTTAAAATCATTAACAAGAACCTTATTATATATAGTGCTAATTATTATAATATGTAATCAAGTAGGTATTAATACAGCATCATTTATTGCTGTACTTGGATCAGCAGGTTTGGCAATAGGTCTTGCAATGCAAGGCAGCTTATCAAATTTTGCAGGAGGAGTGTTGATACTAATCTTAAAACCTTTTAAAGTAGGCGATTATATTATTGATAATGCTACCGGTAAAGAGGGAACAGTAAATAAAATAGATTTATTTTACACAACTCTTACAACAGGTGATAATAAGCGTATAACAATACCAAATGGTACATTAGCTAATTCAGCCATAACAAATGTAACAGCCTTTGGAAAGAGAAGAGTGGATTTAGAAATAGGAATTTCTTATAACAGTAATATTGCAGAAGCAAAAAAAGTAATTGAAAAAGTAGTTATGTCAGAAGAAAAGGTACTTAAAACAGATGAGATTTCTATTTTTGTAAAAGAACTTGCACAAAGTCAGGTAACTATGGGGTTACGTCTTTGGGCAGAAACAGGTGATTATTGGAGTGTATATTTTAGTATAAATGAAAAGGTTAAACTTGCTTTAGATGAAGCGGGAATTGAAATTCCATTTAATCAGTTAGAGGTTCATATTAATCAATAAAAATATTTTATGTGATTGTTAGGATGCGAAAAGTTCGATAAGTCGAATTTTTCGCATTTTCTATATATGTATATACTGGATACTCACAAATTCATATTATAATATCCTAATATTTTACCAAAAAAATCCGATAAAATTTATATGAGAAAAGGTAACAAGTGAAAAGAGCCACGGAGGGCTAGAACAGATAATCAGTCATGGAAGAAAGGGAGCGGTAAAATGATAATAGGAAAAAGTACAGTAAGTATGTCTTCTGAAAGGACATATTCATCTTTTTTGCGAAAAGAGAGTATTACTATTAATAGTAGAGCGAATGAGGCAGTTGCATTAAAGATTGGGGAAAAATCAAGGAGTCTTATGGAGCAATTGAAAGAGCATCAAAAGCAACAGGAAAAAGAGCTGGAAGAGCAACGTAAGGAAAATGAACTCAATATGTTTAACCAGAGAGCGCAAAGAACAGAAGGTACTAAAAGCGGGGCTAAATCTAAAGAAGAAATGAGACTTGAAATACTTAAAAAGATGTTACAAGCTTTAATGAATCGAAAAGGAAAAAATGTTAAACAAGAAAATAAGGAAAAGCTTAATGTAAATTCAGTAGATAAGAGTGGCTTTTCTAATGTAACGCCTTCACCAAATGTATGGACTAGAACAACTGTCAGTTCTGAGTTTTTTGCTGAGTATGAGAATACAGCATTTCAAACTACCGGAATGGCACAAACTACAGATGGAAGAACAATAAGTTTTAACGTTAGCTTAGAAATGTCCAGAGCTTTTTGTGCTAAATATGAAAGCTTTTCACAGGAGGATTATATTGTTACAGACCCATTAGTTATAAACTTAGGCAGTAATGTTGCCTCTATAAGTGACCAAAAGTTTTTATTTGATATCAATGCAGATGGTAAAGAAGATTCAATTTCTTATCTTGGAAAAGGAAGTGGATTTCTTGCATTAGATAAAAATGGTGATGGTAAGATAAATGATGGAAGCGAACTGTTTGGTACAAAGTCAGGGGATGGATTTGCTGATTTAAGTAAATATGATGAGGATGGAAATGGATGGATTGACGAGGCAGACAGTATTTTTAATGATTTAAGAATATGGATGAAAAATGAAGATGGAACAGATATATTGCTTACATTAAAAGATGCCGATGTTGGAGCAATTTACTTAGGAAATGTAAACACTAAGTTTAGTTTAAACAACCTTGAAGATAACAGTACTAACGGAATAATTCAAAAAACAGGAATCTATTTAAAAGAAAGTGGAGGTGTGGGAACCGCCCAGCATATCGACTTTGCTTTATAGTACTTTTGGGTGATTTTAAAATCCCTCTTATTGGGGGTATGAATAAAACTTAAATATATTATAATGAAAGCACGACGATGAAGAGATGATCGTGAAAATATTCATCGTGGTGTTGGGATTGATATATTTAGGATTAAACAGTTGAGGCAATGTGTCGGGAAGCACATTGCCTCGATTATTATGTTGATTTATTTATTGAAATTATAACAAAAAACTGTTATTATATCAAATAGATTAAAAAATCGGCTAGAGCAAGATTAAAAATAAGGAGATTGGTAAAATGACATTTGAAAAAGAAGTTTTTGGACAAACAAAGGACGGACAAACAGCATATATGTATACAGTGAAAAATAAGAATGGTGTGATGGCACAGTATACAGATTATGGTGCTATATTAGTTTCATTATATGTACCAGATAGAAATGGAAATATGGAAGATGTGGTATTAGGGTATGATGAGTTAGAAAGATATTTTGTAAACTCACCAAATTTTGGATCAACAATAGGCAGACATGCAAATCGTATCGGCGGAGCAAAGTTTGAGATTAATGGTATAGAATATACATTAGATAAGAATGATGGAAATAACAATCTTCATGGTGGTTATAATGGATATCATAAGAGAATGTGGGAAACAAAGACATATGAGAGTGAAGAAGGGCATGTAATTGAGTTTATACTTAATAGTCCGGATGGCGACCAAGGATTTCCGGGAAATCTTGATATATCAGTGAAATATACATTGACAAATGAAGACGAAATTAAGATAGAGTACAATGCAACTCCTGATAAGGATACAGTTATTAATCTTACAAATCATAGTTACTTCAATCTTGCAGGACATGCATCAGGTACAATACTTGACCAAAAAGCATGGATTGACTCAGATGAAATGACATTTGCAGATGAAGAATCTATCCCTAATGGAGAAATTAGAAAAGTAAAAGGAACACCGATGGACTTTAATATACCAAAGGCTATTGGAGTAGATATAGAAGCTGATTATGACCAACTTAATTGGGGTACAGGCTTTGATCATAACTGGGTATTGAAAACTAAAAAGGGTGAACTTTCACTGGTAGCATCTTTAGAAGATGAAAAATCAGGAAGATATATGGAAGTGTATACAGATCTTCCGGGAATACAATTCTATACAGGTAATTTCTTAAATGGTGAGGATATCGGTAAAGGTGGTGTTGTATATGAACAAAGAACAGGACTTTGCTTTGAAACTCAGTATTATCCAAATGCTATAAATGTAGCATCGTTTGAACAACCAGTAACAAAAGCTGGAGAGAAATATCATACAGAAACAATTTATAAGTTTTTGGTAAAATAATTATTATGGTGTAGTGGTATTCAAATTTTTGGATACCACTATTCTTGCTTAGATAATAGGAGGAGCAATGAGCGATAATAAAAAGGAAAATAGTTTCTATGCTATGCTTGAGCGTATGAAATATATTAATAGATGGGGATTAATGAGAAATACGATAACAGAAAATATTGCAGAACATAGTTTGGATGTGGCTATAATAGGAAATTTATATTTTGAAAAAACAATAGATGTTGAAAGAGTTGCAGTTTTAGCAATGTTTCATGACACGACAGAGATAATAACAGGAGATTTGCCGACTCCGATTAAATATTTTGCACCAGAAATAAAAACAGCTTATAAAGATGTTGAAGCTTTCGCAGGTAAGCAGCTTTTATCAACACTTCCGGAAGAGTTATCATCATATTATAACGATATAATTATTCCGAATGAGGATGAAAAAGAGCTTTGGAAGTATGTAAAAGCGGCAGATAAAATTTCAGCACTAATTAAGTGCATAGAAGAATTAAATATGGGAAATGCGGATTTTACTGAGGCAAAAAAATCTACGGAATTAGCAGTTAAGGGTATGGAAATGCAAGAAGTAGAATTCTTCTTAGAGAATTTTATGCCAGCATATAGCTTAACTTTAGATGAACAAAGTGCAAAAAACTAGAAAAGAGAGGATTCCCAATAATGGGTAAGTCACTATTTATAGCAGAAAAGCCTAGTGTTGCGAATGAGTTTGCAAAGGCGTTAAAATTTAATACAAGAAAAAGAGATGGTTATGTTGAAGCAGATAACGGTATAGTTACATGGTGCGTAGGTCATCTTGTGACTATGAGCTATCCGGAAGTATATGATGAAAAATTAAAAAGATGGTCATTGGATACACTTCCGTTTGTTCCTGAGAAGTTTCTTTATGAAGTAATTCCGGCGGTTAAAAAGCAGTTTGAGATAGTTAAAGGACTTCTTAACAGAGAAGATGTTGACTGTATATACGTTTGTACTGACTCTGGACGTGAAGGAGAATACATATATAGATTGGTTGAACAAGAAGCGGGAGTGGTTGGTAAGCAACGTAAAAGAGTATGGATTGATTCTCAAACAGAGGAAGAGATTTTACGTGGAGTACGTGAAGCAAAGGATTTATCGGATTATGATAATTTGTCAGAAGCAGCATATTTAAGGGCAAAAGAAGATTATCTTATGGGAATAAACTTTTCAAGAGTGCTTACATTAAAATATGGAAACAGTATATCTAACTATCTTAGAAAAGATAGAACAGTTATTTCAGTAGGCAGGGTAATGACTTGTGTACTGGGAATGATTGTTCGAAGAGAAAGAGAAATAAGATTATTTGTAAAAACACCATTTTATAGAGTGCTTGCAATTTGTGATTTAGAAGGTTTTTCTTTTGAAGGAGAATGGAGAACTACTGAAAAGTCACGTTATTTTAACTCGCCGGAGCTATATAAGGAAAATGGTTTTAAGGAAGAAAAATCAGCTAATGAGCTTATAGAAAATATAAAAAGAGACATAAATGAAGGTGTTTTAGAATTAGATGTAGTAGAGAAGAAAAAAGAGGCAAAGAATCCTCCTCTATTATTTAATCTGGCAGAACTTCAAAATGAATGTTCAAAGCTTTTTAAGATTAGTCCTGACGAGACTTTAAGATTTACACAGGAACTATATGAAAAGAAACTTGTTACTTATCCAAGAACTGATGCAAGAGTACTTTCAACAGCAGTATCAAAAGAGATTCATAAAAACATTGAGGGTCTTAAAAACTATGCGGATTTTAAGATATTTGCAGAAGAAATAATGGAGTCAGGTACATATAAGAATATTGCAAAGACAAAATATGTTAACGATAAACAAATAACAGACCATTATGCGATAGTGCCAACCGGTCAAGGATTATCGGCACTTAATTCATTAAATCCGATTGCACGAAAATTATATGAAGTTATTTGTAGAAGATTTTTAAGTATATTTTATCCGGCGGCACAATACCAGAAGGTAAGTTTGGTGGCAGGAACGAACATAAAGCATGATGAAAAAGAGTTTAGGGAAAGTTTTTTTGCATCTTTTAAAGTACTGATTGATGAAGGTTATTTAAAAGTGGCTAATAGTTATCAGAAAAAAGATGAAGAGCAAACAGGTGAGAGTCAAGATGATAAAGAATCAAGTGAAGATGTGAAATTAGATATAAATACAATAGAAAAATTGAAAAAATTAAAAAAAGGTGATAAACTTAATTGTGCCGGATTTAAGATTAAAGAAGGAGAGACATCTCCACCAAAGAGATATAATTCAGGAACGCTTATTCTTGCAATGGAAAATGCAGGGCAGCTTATTGAAGATGATGAGCTTAGAGCTCAAATAAAGGGAAGTGGTATCGGAACAAGTGCAACAAGAGCTGAGATACTAAAGAAGCTTGTAAATAATGAATATATTGCACTTAACAAAAAGACACAGATTATCACACCAACTCAAGTAGGTGAAATGATTTATGATGTTGTTGATTGTTCAATTAGACCATTACTTAATCCTGAATTGACAGCAAGCTGGGAGAAAGGGCTCACTTATGTGGCAGAGGGAAGTATCACAGGGGATGAATATATGATTAAGCTTGACGATTTTGTGAGTAGAAGAGTAGAGAATGTGAAGAATTTAAATAATCAAGTACAGCTTCGAGGATATTTTGATAAAGTAGCTGTAAATTATAAAAAATAAGTTAGGAGTATTAAAGTTATGTGCGGAATTGTTGGATATGTAGGTAGTAAAGATTGTACAGATGTATTGTTAGATGCATTGTCAAAGCTGGAGTATAGAGGATATGATTCAGCGGGAATAGCGGTATTTGAAGACGATAAAATAATGGTCGAAAAAGCAAAAGGCCGTTTGAAGAATCTTGAAGAGAAAATGAACGAAACTCGCAGACTAAGTGGTCACGTGGGTATAGGCCATACAAGATGGGCAACACATGGTGAACCATCAGACATAAATTCACATCCGCATGGAAATAAAAGGGTTTCAATTGTACATAACGGAATTATAGAGAATTATCTTACACTAAAAAGTTTCTTAGTTGATAAGGGATATGAGTTTGTAAGTGAGACTGACACAGAAACAGTTGCAAAGCTTATTGATTATTACTATGAAGGTAATCCTATAGATACTATAAAAAAGGTATTGGGTGAGATTGAAGGTTCTTATGCGTTAGGAATATTATTTTCGGATTTTCCAGATAAAATTTTTGCGGTAAGAAAGGATAGTCCGCTTATTATTGGTGTTGGTGAAGGTGAAAACTTTATAGCATCAGATGTTCCCGCAATACTTAAATATACAAGGGATTATTATTTATTGGAGCATGGTGAAATTGCAACAATAGGCATTGATAGTGTAGAGATTTGTGATATTCATGAAAAGCATGTAGATAAAGAACTTCAGCATGCAACATGGGATGAAGAGGCAGCAGAAAAGGGTGGCTTTGAGCATTTTATGCTTAAGGAAATCCATGAGCAAGCAACTGCAATCAGAACGACAATAACACCTAGGATATTGAATAATATGCCATTTCTTGAAGAGTGTGGTATAACTATGGATATGTTAAGGTCCTATAAAAAGATTTATATTGTTGCTTGTGGAACGGCAATGCATGCAGGTTTGGTAGGAAAGTATGTTATTGAAAAAATAGCTAAGATAGAGGTTATTGTGGATATAGCATCAGAGTTTAGATATAGAAATCCTATTATTACAGAGGATGATTTAGTTGTGCTTATTTCACAGTCAGGTGAGACTGCTGATACAAAGGCGGTTCTTAGACTTGCGAAGGAAAATAAAGCAACTACATTGTCAATAGTAAATGTTAAGGGGTCTTCAATTGCAAGGGAGAGTGACTTTGTTATATATACACATGCAGGTCCTGAAATTTCGGTGGCATCGACAAAGGCATATACCGTTCAGCTTGCAACTATGTATTTATTTTCATTTGCGTTAGCATTTGCAAAGGGACAGATTGATGAAGATAGATGCAAAGAATTGACAGCTTCATTGGTGGAGATACCAAGTAAGATAGATGAAACATTGGAGCTAGAAGAGAGATGTCAGTATATTGCTTCAAGACTTGTAAATGCAGATAGTTTGCTATACATAGGCAGAGGACTTGACTATGCTCTTAGTATGGAAGGCTCTTTGAAGTTAAAAGAGATTTCTTATATACATTCAGAGGCGTATGCAGCAGGTGAATTAAAGCATGGAACGATTTCACTTGTGACAAACGAAATGCCTATAATAGCAGTGGCAACTCAAGATGAATTATTTGATAAAACTATTAGTAATATTAAGGAAGTAAAGGCTAGAGGTGCAAAGGTTACAATGATTTGTAAAGATACTGTGGATGTGGATAAGGATGTGGCAAATCATCTTGTGAAGCTTCCTGTAGTGGATGATATATTAATGCCGATACTGGCGTCTGTTCCAATGCAGCTTATAGCATATTATACATCGGTATTAAAAGGTTGTGATGTGGATAAGCCGAGGAATTTGGCGAAATCGGTTACTGTGGAATAGAGGACAAAAAGAAATTCTAAGTCACGAAAATACCGTGACTAAGAATTTCTATGGTTTTGTCCGGAAGAAGCCGAAAAGAGGCTTCTTCCCGGCGGTTATGAACGTTGTGGTAGGAGTAGGTCTGGATGAAGGCTTTTGCCTTCTTCTGGGACTGATGATGAGATGAATTAATAAAAGGAGGTTGAATTGGATGATTAAGATTAGAGATTTGTTTGGTGATATGGAGAGTAATACGATTGCGTTTAAGGTTTTTGAGGGGTGTGAGTTTCCTTGGGAGGTTTTGCCTAAGATTGGGAGTTTTATTAGAGAGTTGGGGGAGACTTTGAGTGAAGAGGAGTATGAGAAGAGAGATGGAGATGTTTGGGTGGCTAGGAGTGCTAAGGTTGCGCCTACGGCGTTTGTTAATGGGCCGGTGATTATTGGGAAGAATGCGGAGGTTCGTCATTGTGCTTTTATTAGGGGGAATGCTATTGTTGGGGAAGGAGCTGTGGTGGGGAATTCTACGGAGCTTAAGAATGTGATTTTGTTTAATAAGGTGCAGGTTCCACATTATAATTATGTGGGTGATTCTATACTTGGTTTTAAGTCGCATATGGGAGCGGGGGCTATTACTTCGAATGTGAAATCGGATAAGACGTTGGTTACGATTAGTGTTAATGGGGAGAAGATAGAGACTGGACTTAAGAAAGTGGGGGCTATTTTGGGAGATGAAGTTGAGGTTGGATGTAATAGTGTGCTAAATCCAGGAACGATAATTGGGGCGAAATCTAATGTTTATCCATTGTCGATGGTTAGAGGATTTGTAGGAGCGAACAGTATTTATAAAAAGCAAGGCGAGATAACTTTTAAGTTGACAAAATAAACAGATGATAATTAAGAGGGAAGAACATTGGAGAAAATATTTAATAAGGAAAAGTTAAAAGAGAAATGGTTGTTTGCATGGAAGTATCTTAAGGTTATAGTTCCAGTAGTAGTGATATATGTATTGATTGAGTGGTTTTATAAGTCTAATAATACTGTTTATGCGAAGCAACCTGTGATTGCAACACATATTTTGGGACTATTTGTGTTGTTTTGTGTTTATTTTTTATTGTTTGGTGCACTTGGCAGTACTTTTAGAGCTACACTTACATTGAGTATTATTAGTTTGGTATTGATGTTTGTAAATCAGATAAAGATTCTTTATTCTGAGAATCCAGTTTTTTTAACAGATATAAAGTTTTTAAATTCACCAGGGACGTTTATGGATATTATGGAAGGTAATGTATTTAATATAATTGCCAATTTTATTTTGTCATTTTTAGTTATGTTTTTGGTGTTAGTGTTTTTATGTTTTTTTGTTAAGAAGACGCAAGCTAAGTTGGTGGGAAAGAAACCGAGGATAATAGTTTCAGCGGCATTTATGTTTGTGATACTTTTTATGTATCTTCCAATTAAGCCTATAAATGATGTGTTTATAGATTTATTTTATAAGATAGATATGCAAAAGAATAATAATACTACATCTACACTTAGATATTATTATCAGCATAGTTTTATTGGTGGTATGTATGGGCAATATCTTGTTACTATGTTGAGAGAACCTGATAACTATGATGAAAATGAGGTTATTAGTGTTTTGGCAAATGCAACTGATTCTGGGACTAGCGAGTGGGGAAAACCAAATATAATAATGGTTTTTTCAGAGTCATTTTGGGATATGTCAGTGATAGATGAGGTGGAGTTTGATAAACCTCTTACATCTAATTTGCATGAGCTTGCTGACAAGGGATTATTAGTGGATATGTTATCACCGGCATTTGGCGGAATATCTAGTAATCCAGAATTTGAAATGCTGACAGGTGGTTCGCTTAGATATTTTCCAGAAAGTTATATTCCATATATGGATTTGTATACGAATGATAATTATTTTGAAGCGCCATCTATTATTAAT
>JAVBUL010000289.1:0-7242 GCA_031555415.1 Lachnospiraceae bacterium
TTATGAAAAAAAACTAAAATGAGTTTATAAAATTAGTCCTTTACAAACAAATGTTCGTGTGTTAATATAAGAAGTATAAAAGAACATTTGTTCACAAAGCGTATTGACATGGAGGATAACTATGGATATTGAAAAAAGTAAAGAGATTATATTAAAACAAAATAGTTTGAAGCATAGTGCAATATTAGCTGGAGATATATCTGTAGAAGAGAAGCTTGAAATACTCACAGATGCTGCTAAATATGATGTAGCATGTACTTCTAGCGGAGTGGAACGTAAAGGTGATGGGAAAAACATGGGAAGTACAACAGGTGGTGGAATTTGCCATGCGTTTGCAGCAGATGGAAGATGTATATCTCTTTTAAAAATTTTATTTACAAATGAATGTATATTTGATTGTAAATATTGTATAAATAGGTCTTCAAACGACGTTCCTCGTGCTACTTTTACACCGGATGAAGTATGTAATCTTACCATGCAGTTTTATAGGAGAAACTACATCGAGGGATTGTTTCTTAGTTCAGGTATTGTAAGAACTCCGACATATACTATGGAACTGATTTATGACACTATATATAAACTTAGAAAAGAGTACCATTTTACAGGCTATGTTCATGTGAAGGCGATACCCGGAGCAGATCCTGATATTATTGAAAACTTAGGATATCTTGTTGATAGAATGAGTATAAATTTGGAATTACCCACATCAGAAGGTTTGAAAGCAGTAGCACCTCATAAGAGCAGAAAGACTATTTTAACTCCTATGAAGGAGATTCAAAACGGGATAAAAAACAACAGATATATGCATGGAATTGATAATAAATATACACGTATGTCTATAGAAGATAAGAATTATCTTGAAGAAAGTAAAAATATATTAGAAGATAAGCTATCAAAGTTTAATAAACCATTAGAGTTATCAGATAGTATAAAAGAAGATATAGGCTATGATATCCTTGCAGATAATAAAAATACAACTGTTGCAAGATACGGTCAGTTAGGGACTAAAAGTAAGTACTTTATTCCGGCAGGTCAGAGTACACAGATGATAGTAGGGGCGACAAACGAAAGTGATTATCATATAGTAAATGTTGCAGAAGCTTTGTATAAAAACTATGATTTAAAGAGAGTATTTTATTCAGCATTTATAAATGTAAACATGGATACGACACTTCCATCTACTATTTCAGGACCGCCACTTCTTAGGGAACATAGACTTTATCAGGCAGACTTTTTATTAAGGTTTTATGGATTTGCAGCGAAAGAATTATTGACAGAACAACGACCATTTTTTAATGAAAAAATAGATCCTAAGTGTGATTGGGCAGTCAGAAACTTAGATATATTTCCAGTGGAGATAAATAAAGCAGATTACTATACTTTATTAAGAGTACCAGGAATTGGGGTTAAAAGTGCAAAAAGAATTATAAAAGCTAGAAAATATGCAAACTTGGATTTTACAGATTTAAAGAAAATAGGAGTGGTATTAAAAAGAGCTTTATATTTTATTACTTGCAAAGGAAAAATGATGTATCAGACAAAAATAGAAGAAAGTTATATAACAAATCATTTGATATATAATGAACCACCCGGAAAGCTTTTGTTAGGAAACAATGAGGTGTCTTTTTCGCAGATGAATCTTAATGATTATTGGAGTGTTTAGATGGAACAAATTATGTTGATATGTGAAAATAGCATAGATGGTATTTTTAGTGCCGTATACGAAGGATTTGTGATTAGAAATGAAAGATTTCCATTAGAGTATAATGATTGTATACGAATATGCACAAAGGAAGAATATAACTTTGAAATGTTTACAGAATACATTGAGGTGGAAACAGATTTAGACAAAGCGCTAAAAACCGCAAAGAGTATAAGAAAGAAACTCGGTGAAGAAATTTATTTTACTATAATTAACGCTATTTGTAATTTTGAAAATGATAGAGCCAGTATTATTTTTGGATTTTTAATAAGAGGATTTAAAATAGGACCAAATATTATCGAAATGCAGCATGATGATTTTGTTATCAGAGTTATAGAGTTAGCTGGGAAAACGGTAAATGAGTCCCATTTGTTTAAAGGCTTTGTAAGATTTAAGGATATGGGAAAAACCTTATACAGTAAGATAGAACCTAGGTGCAATGTTGTTCCTCTTATAGCAGAACATTTTGCAGAACGTTATCCAAATGAAAACTGGATTATATATGATGCTACGCATAAGCTGTCAGCAGTTCATAAAAGATATGAGGGTTGGGTATTGGTTACAGGGGAAGATATGAATATTGAGGCATATGAAGGTAAAGATGCATACGAGGAATTATGGAAGGTATTTTTTAAGACTATTGCCATAGCAGAAAGAACAAATCCGCGTCAGCAGAATTCTATGATACCTAAATGGTATAGAACAAATATGCCTGAATATCAAAATTAGAGTGCACTTATTTATTCTCGCAGCATATACTGTAAAGAGAAAAAATAATAGGAGTTTATTTTATTATGAATGAAAATTATGAAAATGAAAATGAAAATGAAGATTTTTTCGAATACGATGAATGTCCATGTTCAAAACATTGTGGATGTGATGAAAAAGAAATAGATGATCAACATGGCTGTACAAAAACGACTTTCCAGTATGCGGAAGTAAAGATTCCGGTAAAGGTAACTCCATATGCAAAAGTTGGAAAAATAGAAACTCAATGCTGTGGAAATCCAGTTGTTAAAAGAAAACAGTGTGATGAGTCAAAATGTGAAGTATGTTGCGAAATAGAAATATCACAGGGTCTTTGTGTGAAGATACCTATTGAGTACCGTTCTGTAACAGTTATAGGTGAGCAACGTGTAAAATGTGACACAGTAGCAGATGGATGCGAATGTTGTAAAGAAAAGCATTGACAAATTTTGAATAAAAAAGTAAGATAATAACAAATGTAATGCTATTGCCCTTAAGAGTGGGTGTCATAGAATGATAAAAGCCGGCAAAGTACTTGCTTTGCTGGCTTTTGAATGTAAGGAAAGGATAAGGTTAAAGAAGATAGAAATGAGTAAAGAATTAGAAAAAAACTATAATCCGTCAGAGATTGAAGAAAAATTATACAAAAAATGGTTGGAAAAGAAGTATTTTCATGCAAAAGTAAATAAGGATAAAAAACCATTTACAATTGTTATGCCACCTCCAAATATAACAGGTAAACTCCATATGGGACATGCCCTTGATAATGCTATGCAAGATATACTTATTAGATTTAAAAGAATGCAAGGCTATGAAGCATTATGGATGCCGGGTACCGATCACGCAAGTATTTCAACAGAAGTAAAGGTAATTGAAAAGCTTCGTTCAGAAGGTATAGAAAAATCTGATATTGGTAGAGAAGAGTTTCTAAATAGAACTTGGGAATGGAAGGAAGAATATGGTGGAACGATAGTAAGTCAGCTAAAGAAAATTGGTTCATCATGTGATTGGGATAGAGAAAGATTTACTTTAGATGAGGGATGTTCAAAGGCAGTTGAAGAAGTATTTATTAAGTTGTATGAAAAAGGAATGATTTATAAAGGTTCAAGAATAATAAACTGGTGTCCACATTGTAAAACTTCGATTTCAGATGCAGAAGTTAACCATGAAGAGCAAGCAGGTCATTTTTGGCATATAAAATACCCAGTAGTAGGTACAGAAGAGTTTGTTGAAATAGCAACAACAAGACCGGAAACATTATTAGGTGATACAGCAGTAGCAGTTCACCCTGAAGATGACAGATACAAGCATCTTATTGGAAAAAAAGTATTACTTCCACTTGTAAATAAAGAAATTCCTGTAGTAGCAGATACTTATGTAGATAAGGAGTTTGGAACAGGTGTTGTTAAGATAACACCGGCACATGACCCTAACGATTTTGAAGTAGGAAAAAGACATAATCTGCCTGAGATTAATATTATGAATGATGATGCAACGATTAATTCATTAGGTGGAAAATATGTAGGAATGGACAGATATGAAGCAAGGAAAGTCATGGTTTCTGATTTGGAGGCACTTGGTTTATTGGTTAAAGTAGAAGACCATACACATAATGTTGGTGTGCATGAAAGATGTAACATAACAGTAGAGCCACTTATTAAGCAACAATGGTTTGTAAAGATGGAAGAACTAATAAAACCGGCAGTGGAAGGTATTAAAAACGGTGATATTAAGCTTGTTCCTAGTAGTATGGAAAAAACATATTTTAACTGGACAGATAATATAAGAGATTGGTGTATATCAAGACAGCTTTGGTGGGGACACAGAATACCGGCATACTATTGTGAAGAATGTGGCGAAGTAATAGTTTCAAGAACAAAGGTAGATAAATGTTCAAAATGTGGTAGTGAACATATGAGACAAGATGAAGATACACTTGATACGTGGTTTTCATCTGCATTATGGCCATTTTCGACATTAGGTTGGCCGGAAAACACAGAAGAGCTTGAATACTTCTATCCTACTGATGTACTTGTTACAGGATATGATATTATATTTTTCTGGGTAATAAGAATGATTTTTTCAGGTTACGAGCATATGGACAAAAAGCCATTTGATACAGTACTTTTCCATGGACTTATAAGGGACTCACAGGGAAGAAAGATGAGTAAATCACTTGGAAATGGTATAGATCCACTTGATGTTATAGATAAATATGGTGCCGATGCACTTAGATTTACTCTTATTACAGGTAATGCACCTGGTAATGATATGAGATTTTACTGGGAAAGAGTAGAATCTAGCAGAAATTTTGCAAATAAGGTATGGAATGCATCAAGATTTATTATGATGAATATTCCAGATAAGGGTATTGAAGATGTAGATATTAGTGAATTAACAGATGCTGATAAGTGGATATTATCAAAGGTAAATGAACTTTCAAAAGATGTAACAGAGAATCTTGAAAAATATGAAATGGGTATTGCAGCAGGAAAGCTTTACGACTTTATATGGGAAGAATTTTGTGACTGGTATATCGAAATGGTTAAGCCTAGATTATATTCAGAAGAGGATGGGACAAAGAAAGCAGCTCTTTATACATTAAAGACAGTTCTTATTACTTCTCTTAAATTACTTCATCCTTATATGCCATTTATTACAGAAGAAATTTTCTGCACATTACAGGAAAAAGAAGAGTCGATAATGATTTCAAATTGGCCAGAGTATAATAAAGAGCTTTGTTTTAAGAAGGAAGAAGATGCTGTAGAAATCATTAAATCAGCAGTAAGAAATATTAGAAATATCCGTTCAGAGATGAATGTTCCACCAAGTAAAAAGGCAAAGGTTATTGTGACTTCGCAAGAAAATGCTATGAGAGAAATTTTTGAAGAGGGAAAAGTTTTCTTTGCAACGCTTGCATATGCCAGTGAAGTTGTAATAAATGCAGACAAGACCGGAATAGATGATGATGCAGTATCTACAGTTATACCAGGATCGGTAATCTATATGCCATTTGCTGAACTTGTTGATATTGAAAAGGAAGTTGAAAGACTCCAAAAAGAAAAGGAAAAACTTCAAAAAGAATTGGCAAGAGTTGATGGAATGCTAAAAAATCCTAATTTTGTCAATAAAGCACCACAAGCTAAGATTGATGAAGAAAAAGATAAACAAGCTAAATACGTTCAAATGATGAATGAGGTAGAAGAAAGACTGGAAAGTCTAAAAAAATAGAATGAATTAACAAATAATAATCAAATAATACCACAAATTACTAGTCAAGACAGTAATTTTGTGGTATTATTTGATTATTATAATGCGGAAAAATTAAAGGTGGTGCTTATGGGGTTTGATTACAAAGGACAAGTGGATATATGTGTAAGCGATGACGAAATGACTGTTGAAATAGTTTTAGCTGCACCCACAGAGGAATGCGAGTATGATGTAGATAGTTTAATAGGGTATTTGAACGAAAATAAGGTACTATATGGAATAGATAAAGATGCTATTGAGGATATGGTGAAAAATAAAACTTATAATAAATCAGTAGTAGTGGCAAAGGGAAAAGAATGTGTTGCCAGTGAAAATGGATATTATGAGTATTATTTTGATATAGAACCAAGTTCAAAGCCTAAACTTAATGCAGATGGTACCGTAGACTATTTTAATTTAAGTATATTGCAAACAGTAGAAGAGAATCAATTGTTGGCAAAATACTTTCCGAAAAAAGAAGGTATTGACGGATATAAAATTACAGGTGAGGTTATTAAGGCAGCTACAGTAAAGGATATGCCACCAATAAGAGGAAAAGGTATAAGAGTTTCTGAAGATGAGAAAGAATACTACGCTACTTGTGATGGAAAAGTAGAGTTAAAATTTGGATGTATAAATGTTTTACAGACTCATATTGTAATGGGAGATGTAGATTTGTCCACAGGTCACATAAATTTTAGAGGTGATGTAGAGATAATGGGAAATATCACAAGTGGAATGAATGTAAAAACTACAGGAAATATAACGATAAATGGAATTGTAGAAGGTGCACAGCTTACTGCGGGTAAGGATGTGCTTATAAGAGGTGGGATAATTGGCGGAAACAAAGCGATTATTGAGTCAGGAGGAAATATCTTTGCGAAATTCATTGAGAATGCAGAGATTAGGTCGAAAGCCAGTGTTAATGCAGATTCTATAGTTAACTGTATTGTTTCTGCTCATACAGAAATACGTGCTATCGGGAAAAATTCGGTAATTGTTGGAGGAAGGTTAAAAGCTTATAAAAGGATTTTAACAGGAACATTAGGAAGTCATGTTGGCGTAAGAACGGAAGTAGAGGTAGGAACCAGACCGGAAGTATTGTCTACGAAAAAGTCATATGAAGACAATATAAAGTTAATGCAGGATAAATTAGATAAGCTTGAGGATCTAGTAGAAAGACTTTCAAAGCTTCAAAATAAGAATAATGAAACTATGATGCAAGCAGTTAGAAGTAAAATAGAAGTATCAGCAGATATTCATAAAACTAAAGCATTGCTAGAAGAACTTACGAAAAAAATAGAGATAGGAAAAAATTCAAGTATTGCAGTAGAAGGTAGAGTTTTTCCGGGAGTATCCATTATGGTTGAAGGAGTTGCGATAAATGTAAATGATATTTTTGAAGGTATTGAATTTTTGAGAAAAGGTGCAAATGTTTTGACAAGGCAATATCAAAAGGAAGAAGATTAGTCTTTTTTGACGATAGAAATAGGTTGAATAAGATTGTATAATGAGTTAAAATAATGGGAGTTTACTGAAAGGCA
>JAVBUL010000266.1:0-17619 GCA_031555415.1 Lachnospiraceae bacterium
CTTTGTATTCTTTTCTATATTTATAAGCTTAATAGCAATCGTTGGTTTCACCATATCATAGTTCTTAAAAAAACTCATATCAATATTATCTGATATTTTATGTTTATTATACATACTGTAAATGTCTGCTATCACTGATGCAATAGGCTTTCCATTTACATAATCATCATAAAAGTCCTTTAAATATATTGTCGGAGATATCTCCAACTCTTTAGTAGTTATTACCAAAGCTTCAAATTCACTGTCATTATTTTTTAATACGGTGTGAATTTTCACTTCACAATCATCACCTACTATTTTTTTAATGCTGTCCCTAACATACTCTAAAAATTCACTATAATCCATTCTAATTACCTCCAAAAACATTATGCTCATAATATTCTTTGATAAAAGAAGATTAGCGAAATAAACTCGAAATTTAGACTTTAAGATATTTTCTATGATATCTTAACAAATTCGTAATGTCAACCTTTTTCTTTCTTAATCGACTTTTTTTACCAAAATCAGTACTTTCTCTTCAATTTCATCATATATTTCATAACTATTTTCCAAAGCCTTTTTTATGTCATTTTCATATTTTATTCTTACACTTTCAACTCTCATATCAAATACAATATAATCTGTAACTACATCTGCCTCATACCAATACACTTCATCTCTCATAGATAACAGTGGTAAAAGCATTGTTGATACCCTTACTGATGCCTCTTTAGGAATCGTATCAAGAATTTCCATAACCTCTTTATTAGATTCTAAATATATCTCTGCTTCTTCAAAATAAGCATTTTTGTTTGCCAGCGCTGATGTCGTTAACAGTAAAGAAGCCACTAACATAGCTATCATCATTTTCTTTTTCTTAATCCCCTCTCTTCCTTCAAATGAAATTACCACTAAATAAATTAGTAATGTACATGAACCATATGTATATTGAAATCCTATATCATATTGATATACATAATCTGTTAAGTAATTAATCACTAATGCCGGTATCATCAATATATATGCTGATATCTTTTTTTGCTTAAATGGTAAAAACATTAACGGCACCATTGTCCACATAAAAAAGGCCAGTTTTTCTGCTTTGAATAATTGATTAATAACATATGCCGGATTCTTTATAATATTTATAATCATACCGGATATTCCGTCATCTACTGAAAGCATAAGATTATCGTATCTTCCTACAAATGTTCCCAGTCCATATTTGCCTAATAAATAAAGCACTATAAAGAAATATACTACAGAAAATCCGGCTACTACTGCTCCTGTTATTTTCTCTCGCATTCCTTTTTTATAAATCAAATTAAACAGACCTATACATGCTACATAAATGGCAGCATCTTCCTTTACCATTAATGATAATAGCGTAAACACAGCTATTCCTATATTTCTTTTTAACAATGCCATATTCTCTTTATCAAGAAAATATATTAACCATAATAACAGTACTGGCAGAAACTTATTTTCATGAAAATCATAAAATAATCCACCTCGCATTGTTGGATATAGTATGTATACTGCTACCATTCCCATTGTTATAAAATTAGAGAATTTTCTGTTTTTACAAATTAAATATAATGGTATAACACCTGAAAATACAATTAGTAACTGCATGATCAAAATGGTGACCGGATGAGGGAATATAACATATACCGGCAAAATCAAGTAAAATATCGGTGAAAAATGTACCGCAAAATGAGATAAAAACATATCTCTTTCACAGGTTGTCATAGGTGCCCCTGTTTCTTTCATATAATAA
Source organism: Lachnospiraceae bacterium (assembly GCA_031555415.1). Classification (GTDB taxonomy): domain Bacteria; phylum Bacillota; class Clostridia; order Lachnospirales; family Lachnospiraceae; genus CAG-303. The sequence goes on from JAVBUL010000266.1 coordinate 1,760, forward strand.
TACATCTGCGAAAAAATACCAAAATCAAATGTACTTGTCTTAAATAGGTAATATCTTAGTACAACTAAAGCTCCTAAATAAAACAATGTTATTATAAGCAATACAGATAATACGGTTATAGTTTTTTTCTTTGAAATACTAATTCTTTGCACTGTATATGGGAATCTATTCATAACATAGAAGATACCTAATAACACAAAAAAAGTGGTGGCTACCGCTGTATAAATGTTATTAAGTGTCATCATCATCCAAAATCCCATAAACACTGATGTGATACAAAAACAGATAGCATCTATGTTAATTTCAAACTTATCAAGAAAATAATCCATTATTGTAAATGTAATAAAGAAAACTACAATAACAATAAACATATCTATATTTTTAATGCTTCTTACTGACTCAATTACCTTCCAATCAATTACTGAATCCATCATATTTATAATTCCTGTTAGTAAAACAGAACTAATAATTCTAAATATGAGTTTTTCATATAGTTTCAAAGGTTTATCCTTTACTACTCCCTCTATCATTTACCCCTTTACCTTTCACGCTATATTAAATATTATTATCTAAACATAAAGAGCCTGTCCTAAGACAGACTCTTCTTAATATTAAACTCTTGATAAATATTCGCCCGTTCTTGTATCAATCTTTATCTTATCGTTTTGTTCAACAAATAGTGGTACGTAAACTGTTGCTCCTGTTTCAACTATTGCTGGCTTCGTAGCACCTTGAGCTGTATCTCCCTTAAAACCAGGTTCTGTTTCTGTTATCTCAAGTTCAACAAATAGTGGTGGCTCAATAGCAAAAACACTACCATTATGAGCGCACATCTTAACCATCTCATTTTCTTTTACGAATTTTAATGAATCTCCAATAGCCTCTTCGTTTAATGCTATTTGTTCATATGTGTCTACATCCATGAAATGGAATAACTCACCATCTGAATATAAATACTGCATATCACTTCTATCAATACGTGCTTGTGGGAATTTTTCATTTGGTCTAAATGTTTTTTCAATAAGACCACCACTGATAATATTTCTTAATTTTGTTCTAACAAACGCTGCACCCTTTCCAGGTTTTACATGCTGAAATTCAACTACTTGAAAAATAGCATTATCCATTTCGATTGTTAAGCCATTTCTAAAATCTCCTGCTTGTATCATCGTATTTCCTCCTTAAACTTGTGCTATAATATTTATATAATATAAATATAACGATTAAAAAGTTTACTTTTCAATCCACACACCTTAATTATTTTATAATAATACACATAATTTTTCAACCACTTTTTTCTAGAACTTCACTACATATTTCATTTATACTTTTCCCATCAGTGGATATAATGATATCAGCCACTGATAAATATAGATTTTTTCGTTTCTCCATAAGAGATTCTATATATTCTACATTCATATTACCATTTAAAATAGGTCTATCTAAAGAATCTTTTACTCTCTCATATACCGTTTCTGGTGTCGCAGTGAGTAAAATGATAACACCATTTTCCTTCATATGCTTTACATTTTCTTCCCTTACCACAATACCTCCACCACAAGATACTATTAAATCACTATTTTGCTGTACCTCTAAAAGATATTTTGTTTCTTTATCTCTAAAGTAATTTTCTCCAAATTTCTCAAACATCTCTGATATAGATATTCCTTCTTTTTCTACAAGGTATGAATCCAAATCCACTTCTGTTCTTCCTGTAAGCTCACTTAACTGTTTAGAGACCGTTGACTTTCCTGTTCCCATAAAGCCAATAAGCATAATATTCTTTGACATTTTTAAACTTTTTCCTTTACGTTTATTTTCTTTTTACACTTCTAGCACTGTACTAATTCTAATATTTCTTTTAGTTTCTTTACGTCTATTTGTCCTGGTGCTGATGATTTTTTCGCCGTACCAAATGTAACTGCCGAACCAAATATCGCACCTGACATTCTGCTTATTGCACCCATTTTACCCATTGATATCGTGATAATAGGATTGTCAATACATGTCTTTGCTATAGATGTGGCTGACAATAATGTTAATACATCTTCTCTGTCTTTTGGCATAACTGCAATCTTTGGTATATCTGCACCTAAATTACTCATTTTCATTAATCTGCTTACAATCTCATCTTTTGATGGTGTCATTCCAAACTCATGATTTGATGCCACAACATATACATTCTTTTCATGTGCTTTTTTTACTGTTCTAATCAGCAAATCATCACTTCGCATCATCTCCACATCTATAAGTTCAATCTTATTACTTTCAATCGCTATATCAATCAGCTTTTCATAGTCTTCAATAGATATTTCACATTCTCCACCTTCCTTAAGTGTTCTGAATGTAAATAGAATTGGAATTTCTTTTAATGTTTGCTTTAACAGTTCTAATATCTTATCAACATCTGAAAGTATATTTCCTTTAAAATAATCTGCTCTATATTCAACTATATCTACTGCACTATTAAGCTCTTCATAAATATATGTAGCTTCTTCCCTAATATCTTTTAAAGTTGTTGCTGTTATCGGTGCACATATTTTAGGCCTTCCTACACCGATAGTTAGGTTATTTATATCAATGGATATCATTTTAACGACCATTCCTTCTAATTTTATTCTTTATTATATAGATAATACGCCTGAATATATTTGTCTTATAGGCATTAGTAATATACTCATCATCATCAAACTCATCCAACTCATAATTTTTTCTTCTGGAATTAACATTATCACTATCAAACTTATCATAATCACTATAGTCATATTTGTGCTTAATGTTACTCCTACCCCCTGTATTTCTCTTATTATGAAGTTCCGTCTGTGCTACATCCAAAAACTCTTGCATTCTTGCTTTTGCAACTCTTTCTTTAGCCTCTTCTATTCGTTTCCTTTGTTCTTCCTTTTCCACTTCAATAGCTTCTAATTTCTTTCTATTCTTTACTTTTCTAGCTGTATAGACACAAACTACACCCACTGCTACTGCAGCAGTCACAAAAATAATAATTCTACTTTCATTTACTTTATCATCTTTTTCATTTTTAGGTGATGAGGTAGAAACAATATTAGTTTTTTCAGGACTTCTTTGTGTCCATGCCACTGCAACACCTACAAGTATTATTATTGCTAAAACAAATAATAATGTAAGTGTATCTTTATTTTTCTGCTTTTGTTTTGCCAAATCAATTCCCCCCTTATTCTTGTTTTACATTATTATAGTATGAGTAAGAATTCTTTCCGTTTTTCTTTACCTTGTACATCGCTGCATCCGCTCTCGAAACCAAGTCTTTCATATCAGTTGCATCATTCGGATATGTTGCAATACCAAAACTTCCATAGATAGTATGTTTATTATCATCCATCTCAACTGGTTCTCTAAATATATCAAGACATCTATCTACATACTTTTGAATGCACACTCTATCAACACTACAAATAATAATAATAAATTCATCACCTGCAAATCTATATGGTTTAAACTCACTATTACTCATCTTGCTAAGTCTTTTACCTATTTCAACTAATGCTGTATCTCCCATTACATGTCCAAATTCATCATTTATGTCTTTAAAATTGTCAATATCAACCATCATTACCGCACAAGGAGTTTTCTCCTTTATGTACTTTTTCAAATCCTTTGTAAATTTACTTCTATTTGACAATCCTGTAAGAAAATCATGTTCGGAAGCGTTTTGTAATTTTTCTTTTGCAAAACTTAAATCCTTAGTAAGTCTACGTCTATTGATATTATCAACACTTATAATCAAGATTATCACACTTACTACAACGATAAAAGTCACACTAGGAAACATAATATCTCTATATTTTTCAAAGAAACCCATCTCATGGTTTTCTACAATCGTTCCCTTTGGTATAAGCGATAAATCTAATTTAAATTTATTCATCACTGCTTCATCTATGTAACATTCACTTGGACTTTCAAGCATAACTGCTATTTCAGATGGTTCTTTTCCACCAATAATATCCATTGCCATCTTTGCGGCTATTGCACCTGAAAGTTTCATTGATACCATACTTCCACCAAGTATTCCTTGTCCCATACCACCTGAAACCATTCGAAATACAGGGACATCTACATTTTCACATACAAACTCGACAGATTCTTTACTCGAATATATCGTCCCACTTGCATCATCTGCCATAACAATAAAAAGTACTATTGTATCTTTTGATATTTCATTTAATGCTTGTTTTAAATCACTCGTTGCAAGTTCTGAAGAATTTATATGGTAATACTCATATTCAGTATAATCATTTGCTGAATTATAAAAATTTTTAAGTTCTGCCTGACCTGTAGCTGAATTATCAACGATACAAACTACCTTTTTTGCATTTGGTATAAATATCTTTGCGAATTCAATATTTTCATGTATAGAAAGCTTCTCTACAATCCCTGTTATCAATGGATCCTTTGAAACCTCTATTGCCAACTCTTCATTATTTACACCTTCAAAAATCAATGGAATATCTTTAAAAAGTTCTTCTCTAAATTCTATCGCAAACTCTAATGCCGCATCATCCCCCAAAATTATAACATCATATAGCTCTACATTTTCCATTTTATATTTTAAAGCTTCAAAAAATAATCTTGTATTTTCCTTGCTATCAACTCTTTTTGTGTCCATAAATTCATAGTCTATTACTACATTTTCTCCAATTTCAGAAACAATCCCATCAATCTGAATTCTAACAGTTTCCCATGCATAGGAATATGAACTTATAAACAAAACTCTCCCCTGATTTTCTTTTTCTCCCGCATATAAATTCTTTTCTGTTCTTAAGCATAAAAAAAGAAGCATATACAATACAAATATCACCCTGATTTTTTTCATAAAATTCTCCTTGTATTCACTTCGCAAATAACCTATTTCTATTCTATTACTTTTTTATAAGTTTGTAAATAGTTAGTTTATTACGAGGAAGTTACATTAACTTTAGTTCAAATCTAAAAATGATTAGCTTGACTTTAATTATATGAATTATTATACTAAAAAAGAATTATCTTTGATAAAAAATTTAAGTGCGTACTCATCGCACGGATTGGAATGGATATTAGTATGAATAAAAATATTACCGGACATACAGGTCTTACAGGTTTACTAGGGAGCCCTGTTTCACATAGTCTTTCTCCTATGATGCATAATGAAGCTTTTAATCAATTAGATCTTGATTATGTGTATTTATGTTTTGATGTAGACACAGCAAATCTAAAAACTGCCGTTGAAGGTCTTAAAGTTATTGGAATACGCGGCTTTAATTGTACATATCCGGATAAAAATGAAATGTGCCTTCTCGCTGATAAACTTTCTCCTGCAGCCAAAATGATAGGTGCTGTAAATACTGTAGTAAATGATGGTGGTATACTTACAGGTCATAATACTGATGGTATCGGATATATGATGTCTGTAAAAGATGCAGGATATGATATAATTGGAAAAAAAATGACTCTTTTAGGAGCCGGAGGTGCTTCTTCCGCTATTTGCGCGCAAGCTGCTTTGGATGGTGTTTCAGACATAGATGTTTATAGTCTTAAAGACCAATTTTGGGATAGAGCCGTATCATTAGTAGATTCAATCAACCAAAACACTGATTGTAAAGTATCATTATATGAGTTTTCTGATGAAACTTCTTTCAGAAAAAGTGTTTCCGAAAGTGCTATATTAACAAACGGTACATCTTTAGGACTGGCACCTAATATAGAAATTTGTCCTGTTACAGACACTTCTGTATTTAGAGAAGGACTTATCGTTTCGGATGTTATTTATAATCCTATGGAAACAAAACTATTAAAACTTGCAAAAGAAGCAGGCTGTCATACATTTAATGGACTTTATATGCTTTTATATCAAGGAGCTGAGGCTTTCAAAATATGGACTGGAAAAGATATGCCTGTTGAGAGTGTTAAAGAGAAGTATTTTAGCAACATATAGTCCAAACTGATTAATGAGAAAGGTCTGATAAAAATCCTATCAGACCTTTAATATTCTATTATTTTACATTTTCTTTGATTTTTTTTATAAAATCCTCTTTTTCTTCTCCGTAAACTTTAACGTTTGAATCATGGTTATTATTTTTTACTTGTTCATTGCTGATATTTAATGAATATATACGTTCATTCTTAATCTCGAACCTTCCTTGCGGACCACTCAGTATTGTATATGTCCCATCTTTATTTTGATTTGCAAAAATCAAAAACTCTTCATTTTCCATCATAAGAGGATCATCTGCTATCTCATAAATCTTCTTTTCAGCCTCATCAATACCTCCCGTCATAACCACTTTAATATCTCCTTCATATTCTCCATATATCAACTGTTTAATCTCCACATCATATATTGTCAATTTTACAGCATAAGCGGAATACGTATCATCATTTTTCATTCCTTTAACTTTTACAATTGCAATAAGGTCACTTGATTTTGATAATTCTTCTACACTTTCATAATTATAAGTCCAACTTGCGGATAAAAGAACCTTCTCATATTCATTTACTGTTTCATTTTTTTCAGAACATCCAAACATCAATGCTGATAATATAATTATACTTAAAATTAAACTCATTTTCATTTTCTTCACCTCTTTCTTCACCACACACACTTCTTATTACTTATATATAGCAATCACTCCATTAACATCATCTGTCTGTGGAGTTGTAAGCCCAAAATCACCATATCGACTATTTGTACCATATGTATAACCATTCATAATTGTCTTTGTTTTACCATTATCATCAAGACCAAAAACATGTCCCATCTCATGAACAACTACTGATTTTAATGCACCATCATCATTCCACGAACTTGCTGACATATTTATTGTCACTGTTTGAGAGGCTATATATCCTGTCGAAGGATAATATGTTGTTTGAGTAAGTCCATCCCAAGGTACATTTGACACATATCCTGCATACATATACACATTATAACTATTACTTGTATTTGAAGTATACGAATTTATTGTAGCCACTGTTGTTTTCGATTTCCAAGCTGATGCACCTTGAGTAAAGTACGACATTGCTCTTGCTCCTACCCAATTATCATAGTAATAGTATATCTTTGAACCTTTATGACGGAATCCGCTCAATTGAAATGCAGTTACCGATATAACTGGATTAATTAACATAATTAGTATAAGAAAAATAATAATTTGCCTATTAAACTTTCTTTTCATTATATTCTTAACCTCCTTTTCATATACAGAAAAAACTTCACTTAAAAGAATATCTATTATTTTTTTGCACGATCATCTAATTAATTAAATCTTAGCATACAACATTTTATATGTCAATGAATTATTTTTACTCTTAAACTCTATTGCATTACAAAATTTAATTTTTGACAACATTATCTATATATAAGAAAAAGTAAATGGAGGTTATCACTTCATAACTTATTCTTATGAATTAGTTATGGAGTGATAACCTCCATCTAGTATTGCTATTATAAGTTTCTAAATTTTACACCAAACTAACAATAGCTTCTTTTCTATCCATTGCTAAGAAATCCACTACCGGAATCTCTATCAGTGTATAACAACCAGGTGTTTGCTTTAGTACTGCCCTTGCTGAACATACTAAAACTTGAGCTGTTAAAGCAGGATTATTTATTTTCATTTCAAAGCTTAATAACTGATTATATGCTGAACCGGATGCACCTTTTCTCTCCAAATGAACACCATGCCCCATATCCTTTAACTCTTCAACATCCTTAACTTGGATAACATGTGTTTCATCATGTACAAAATATTCATCTGATTTGATTGCTGCCGCCACCTTCTCAAAATCATATCCTTCTTTTAATTCTATATATACCATACGGCGATGAATACCTGTACCTACTGGAATCGTCATACTAAGCGCATTTGCCACTCCGTCAATTGCCCTTACTGCTACTGTATGACCCATGCTCATACCGGGACCGAAGTTAGTATATGTAATACCAACAGGAGCCATTGCTTGGAACATTGTACGAACTATTGAATCTGTCCCTGGATCCCAGCCTGCTGCAATAATTGATGATACATTATTTTTCTTCGCTACTTCTGAAAGATTTTCCCATACACTTACGATTTCTGTATGAATATCAAATCCATCTACTGTATTAATTCCTTTTTCTAGTAAAGACTTAGCTAATTCCGGTGCCAAACGACTTGGTACTGCAAGAATCGCTACATCTATTTCAGGTATCTCATCTACCGAAGAAACTATCTTTAAACCTGCTGCTTCTTTATTTACCATAGCTGCATCTACTATCGCACAAAGTTCAAAATCTGATGTCACCTTTAATACATCTACTACTGCGCGTCCTACGTTTCCATATCCAAATACTGCTGTTCTTATCATTTTACTTTTCCTTTCCTTACTCTAGTTCTTGTTACTTACTGCAATACTATCATCAATATCAAGAAGGTATTTGCTTAATTTTTCTATTAACATCTCAGGATATATCGGCTTTGGTAAGTGGTCATTCATACCTGATGAAAGACACTTATCAACATCTTCCTTAAACACATTTGCGGTCATGGCAACAATAGGAACTCTTGTCGCTTCCTTACAAGAAAGATTTCTAATCGCTTCTGTTGCTTCATATCCATCCATTATAGGCATATGAATATCCATTAAAATCAAATCGTACTTATCAGGTTGGCTCTTAAATTTTTCTAATGCCACCTCTCCGTTTTCAGCATATTCAAGGCTTATATTTGTTTTTTCCAACATTACCGCTACAATTTCAGTATTAATTTCAATATCCTCAACTATTAAAACCGTATATTTTCCAAAGTTAGGCATTTTATATTCTATACCATTCTTAGTATATTCCTGTATTTTTTCCTTTGTATCAAGACATTGATAAATACAATTCACAACAGCTGATGGGAATAATGGTTTAGGAACAAATCCATTTACACCAGCTTCTATAGCCTCACGCTCAATATCACTCCATAAATAAGCAGAAATCATAATAACTACCAAATCATTTGTACAAACTTCTTTGATTGCTTTTGTCAGTTCAACTCCATTCATACCCGGCATTCTCCAGTCAACAAAGAAAAAGTTGTATGGATTATTTTCAGCGTTTGCACTCTCTATCATCTTTAATGCTTCGTCCCCATCCTCTGCGACATCACATGGAATATTTAATGACTGCATTAAATCCTCAAAGTACTCTCTTGTATCCTTTGAATCATCAACTGTTAAAATACGTAAATCTTCTTTTTTTATTCTTGTAAGCATCTTGCTTTGTTTTGATGAACCTACTTTTGCCCTAACAGTAAACACTATTTTGGTTCCCTTGCCAATCTCAGATTCAATTTCAATATCACCATCCATTAAATTGACTATCTTTTTTGATATTGCAAGACCAAGTCCGGTTCCTTCAAACTTTCTATTTTTTCCTCCATCTGCTTGCTCAAATGCAGTAAAAATATTCTGTTGCTGTTCTTTAGATATACCAATTCCATTATCAGAAACCGTAACTTTTAATGTAATAATCTCATTTATTACACTTTCTTTTTGAACATCAAGCTTAATTGTACCATTATCTGGTGTAAACTTAACTGCATTTGAAAGTAAATTCATTATAACCTGTGACAATCTCTGCTCATCACTATAAATATATGTAGGAATATCCTTATCAATATTTACAATAATATCATGGCGCTTTTCATCTGCACGGAATGTTATCATATTTGTAGTATTTACAAGCATTTTTTCAAGGTCAAATTCTTCAATTACTATCTCAAATTTGTTTGCTTCAATTTTTGACATATCTAAAATGTCATTAATAACTCCAAGTAAATGTCTTGAGGCTGTATCTATTTTTTCTAAGCAATAATCTTTTCTTTCTAATTTTGTTGAATTTTGTGCAATAGATGTCATTCCTATAATTGCATTCATAGGTGTTCTAATCTCATGGCTCATTCTTGCTAAAAATTCACTCTTTGCAACATTTGCATTTTCTGCCATTATCTTAGAACTACGCTCATTTATAATCTGCTCAAATTGCTCTTCGAGCTTTGATATCATCAAATTATAACTTGATGCCATATCACCAAACTCGTCTTTACTTTCTATATCACAGGTTACATACTTACCTTCAGCTGCACCTGATGCAAACGACTCTTTAAGTCTTAATATCGGACTTGTGATTATCTTAGAATATCTTATAGCCATAACAACAGCAAATAAAATAGCCAAACCAAGTAAACCAATACCTGCTACTATTGTTGTAGTTCGTTCTTTTGCATACTCACTATAATTCTGTCTTAATAACAAAACCATCCCATTATCATCCATTACTGAATAATAATAAAGCCTCTTAATACCACCCATTTCGTCAATTATAAGCCCTGTTTGATCTATTGCTCCATCTCTATAATTTGACAACATATTCTGAATTTTAGGAGCCTTTGTATATGCGTCATAAAACTCTTTTTCCGGATGGTATAATATATAGTTATCTGAATCTATTATAAAGGATACGCCTGTCTCACCAAACTTGATACTATGAGAAAATCCTGCAAGCATATCTATACCTGCGTAAACCACAAGCACTCCTTTAAACTCTCCCTTTTCATCCCAAATACCTGTACTTAATGCAAGACATTTTTCTTCATACACCCCAGGACTAGTTAACGAATCATGCACCTTACTAGTAAAAATATATCCATGTTCCCTTTTTTCTATAATCTCTTTGTAATAATCCATCTCTGACAAAACTTTGCCCTTTGTTCCGCTATTATATCCCAGTACCACTGTACCACTTGTATCTAATACTACTAAATCCTTAAATGTAGATATTGATTCTATAAATGTATTAATATAATCCAAAGCATCATTATAATCATCTTCATATTCTTCATAATTATTTTGATGATCTTCAATTTCTAAATAATTATCAATTAATCTACTTTGAAGTGCAATCGAAACCTCTGCTTTATGTATATCAACAATTTCATCAAATGCTAATGCTGATGTTGTAGCCAATGCATCAAGTCTTTGAACATGGAGCTTTTCTATTGTATTCACTGAATTTATTACACTAAATGCTGCGAATATTAATGTTGGAAAAATTGCAAAAAAAATAAACATTAATATTAATTTTTTTCTTATTGGCATTATAATATTTCCTCCTAAATCATCACTTTCATATAAGGTTAAATAAATCTAATTATCTGATATTTCGCTTTGCTGTAACTTCTGTTACCTCTACCTTAAATAACGTAGTCATATTTATAACCTGTTCTGAAAAGTCAAATACTTTGTCCTTTGCATAATGTTTCATTATTATGTTAAGAGCATTTTTCTTTTGCTCATATGTATTACAATATTCTATGCTACCATAACAAATAACGCTTTCATACTCCATAGTATAACGTTCTCCCAAGTCACTTTCTATTAACTTATGAGAACAATCCATTTCAATACATGCAGAAGCATTTTCTGCAATAATATCATGTTTCTTACCTTCTTTTGCTCCATGAAAGTACATTGTAATTTTTTCATCAATATACTCATATCCAAAATTCATAGGAACAATATATGGTTCATTATTCATGGATAAACCAAGTCTGCATACATCACATTTTTCTATTATATCTATGATTTTTAATCTATCTGTAATTTCCCTGTCTTTTCTGCGCATTTACCTCCGCTCCTTATTCCTTACTTATATCCAAATCTAATATATTATAACATTTTCTTTATCATAATACAATTGTTTTATTAATCCAATAAGAGGGTAGGAAGTAGATAATTAATTACCTACTTCCTACCCCCTTTCACCAATATTTTCTATTCAAGTAACATTTTGTAACTGCATAATTACTCTGTACGTAACAATCATTAAAGAAAATATACGCACTGTTTTTAATATTATAGTAATAACAACGTATGCAATTTTTATTATGTGGACAATACCTATATTTCTTACAACAGTTGGAACAGTATAATTTACACAGTTTCTCCTCCGACAATGTGCACTTGAAATGTAATAACCTTATTCCCCAAAATACCAATCGAAGGTATTGTATAACTTATAGTATCTGACTCGACTGTTGGTGTAACAGGAGAACCATCTACTTTAAACGAACCTTCCACATAGGTACTTCCTTCTGGTATAGCATCACTGAAATCAATATCTGATATAGTAGTCAAACCAAGATTAGCCACTGTAATAGTATAATTTAAGTCTTCTCCAATACTTGCAATTGGTTTATCTACTGTTTTTAGTATTGTAGGTAATACTAACAATAGTGTTTCAGTAGGTAAACTTGTAATAGTATTTCCATCATATGTTATCTGTGCAGTATTCTCAATTTTGTTAATAATCGACATTTTTTTCACCCCCTTACTATAGTATATGCAAGGGGAAAACTATATTGTCAATCTAAGTTAACTCTTTTATTAACATAACGGCCGTTCTTATCAGACCTTTTACCATAATTAATTGCTCTCTTTGGACATCTATGCAAACAGGCAAAACACTCCTCACATTGAGATTTAACCCAAATAGGTTTTTCATCCTTTATTTGAATTACAGACCTCGGACAAATTCTTTTACACAAACCACAGCTATTACATTTTTCATTAACTGTGAATTTTTTTGTCTTCCTTCCATTTTTATAAAAAGGATAAGCTATAGATGTCAATAAACGTGCAAATGGTCCCTTGTATTTATTATAATCTCCTTTATCCCTATTTTTTATATGTTTTATAATTATATCAATTTCTTTCTCTGCCTTGTTTAGACTTTTATTTGCTTCTGCTTCACTCATTAATGAATACATTGGCACATAATTATCTACTGTTACCACTCCAAATACAGCATCAAATTTTATTTCATTTTCTAAATATTTCTTCGCATTTGCTGTTGTTCCTCCACAGTTAAGAACTGCATAAGAATAAATTTCATTATCAGATGCTATATCTACCTTGCTTAAAAAATCACAAACAATAATAGGTACTCCATAAAAATACACCGGTGTAACAAATCCAACCGCTTCACCCTTTTTTAATTTAAATAAAAATTGCTTTTCTTCCATACAATCAGCAATATTAATAATTCTTTCATTAGTTGCTTTTGCTATTCTTTCAGCTATGAATTTGCTATTACCCGTTCCTGTGAAATAAAAAATCATAATCCCATTCCTTTCTAAATAACTGTTGTATATCACTTTTTGAGCCTTCAATTTATAAATTCATACTATAATATTAGCATCTTTTTGTCAATCTTTAATCAACTCTTTTAGTGTTAATGCAAAAATACGATGGACTTCTAATGCTGAAATTATCAATAGTTATTTAAACTACATACATAATTTCAGCGTCTTTGAATCTTTTTCCTATTTCCTCTCTAAAGAACCTTTCCCCATCCTCACGATACTCTTTTTTATAATAGTATTTTCCTCTCCCACGCCCTGTCATAAGCTCCTTGTTATATACCTCGAATTTTCCCGGAAATGCCTCACTGTTGATTGCGTTATGAACATAACTGTAAGTCATAAAAATCACTTCAATAAACATTTCTTTCTTTACTTTCTCAGATAACTTTTCACTCAGAATATCTAATAATTCAGAATAAGCCTTTTTCCAGTTTTCAATAAGAATAACTGGTGCAATAAGTATTCCTACTTTATATCCGACATCACACATAGCATTTATTGCCTCTATTCGCTTTACTAAAGAAGATGTCCCTATTTCCACTTCATTTATAATCATTTGAGGATTTACACTCATCCTAAAAACCACTTTTCCATTATGGTTAAGATTAAGTAAATCATCTACCATACAAAACTTTGTAGGAAAAGTAATAAATCCTCTTCCCCTCTTCCCAAACTCTTCAATTGTCCTTGAAAGACTTCCTGTAATTTGATTTTCAAGTATTAAATCACTGTTACTTCCAATTTCAAAAGTACAAGCTTTTTCTGTACTATTAGACTTTTTGATAAGCCTATTAAGCATTTCATCAATATTTACATATATCCTTAAATATGAACATTTATTATAATTACATACAAGATAGCAATATAAACACATTGCACTACATCCGGATGATGAATATGGTACAAGAAAGTCAGATGTTTTTTTATTTTCTACATATTTATGGGTTTTCCTTGTGCCAATAATTAGGTATTTCTTCATTTCGACAAAGTCTTCATTTCCTCTATTTCTAAGTTCCTCTATATTATTGTGACTTTGAATGGGAATCCATGGCACATCCGAATATGTTTCTTTTAGTTTGAGTCCAAGCTCATACTCTATTATTCCCGGCTCATAATAAATTTTTTTAGGCTTCATAAAACAAATCTCCTTTATGGTAATATAGATTTATTTTACTCATTTTTATTTAAAAAGATTCTACTTTTAAAACAATAAGAACCACCACTTGATATCCTTGTGTAGACTGTCAAGTAGTGGCTCTTGCCTAATTAGATTTTTGTAAAACTGTTGTCAACTGTGATAGCAAATCCCCACTTCCATTCACAGTTATATTACCGACATTTTCACAAATGCGCTCAACATATTCTAACTCTTTTAGCTTGTAAAGTGTTTTGTTTTCATCCATCAACTTAGCTGTGTTAAGTAATGAACGTGTAGATGCAACTTCTTCTCTTCGTGTTATAACATTTGCTTGTGCACGTTTTTGTGCCACTAAAACAGTGTTCATAATATCACGTATTTCACCCGGAAGAATAATATCCTTCACACCAACATCCGTAATCTCAACATAAAAATCTTTTTCTTTTGCCTTGAGACGTTGTGAAATATACTGTGACATTTCCTCCTTGTTTTCAAGTATCTCATCGATACAGTATTTACCAACATAATCACGTAATGCAAGCTGTGCTGCAATATGTATTTGTTCTTCATAATCATCAATTTCTGTAACTATTTTTATGTAGTCTGTTATACGATAATTGCACACAAAATTGATTCGGATAGAAACCTTATCCTGTGTTAAAATTTCTTGTCCGGTTATATACATTTGTGTAAGTCTTGTATCAACCAAATCATAATTAACGCCAATATTTGTTTTCCAAAAATAGTAAGTTCCATCGTCTAATATCCTAACAAATTTCTTATTAAAGTAAAGTCTTGCCTTCTGGTACTGTGCTACTTCTACTTTGAGAAAAAAGTGTGAAGGCATTTGTTCAAATATGTAGTTTGGTACATCCTCCCCTACTTCCGGTGAAGAAATATCAACAATTCTAAACTCATGTTTATCATATATTGACCAGAAAGCATATTTTCCATTTCTTAATACCTGATAGAATTTTCCATTGATAAAGTGTAATGCAAGCTGCTGATCTAATACCTCTATAAATGCTGTTTGGGACGCTATCTTATCATTTCTCAAAAGAACTTCTAGCATACATGAGCCCGAAAAAACTCGTTCTTTTAAATTCAATACTTCTATTTTTTTGTTCACAGAAGTACGGTACTTGCCCGGCATCAACATTTCTACAAATCTCCCATTCTTAAAAAGAAGCCCTCTTTCATTTTCGTTTATAATTGTTTTCATGATTATACCCATTCCTTTCCATACAATTGTTTAGCAACCATCACTGTAAAGATTACGGCTGAAAAATTTAGAGTTGTTACACAAAAGCGGGAAGTTATACTTCTGACTTTTGTTGCCCATACTCGGTATCCTCTTTCAGACAAAGCAAAAAATACGATGATTGCTTTTGATATAAATAAGTCATTAAAATCTGCTATTTCTAGCTAACCATACCACTTGGTCAAGTATTATATACTTGAGCAGGATTCGAACCTGCGATTTAAATAGATTCCTAATTTCTACTGGCAAAACTTACTTAGGCATACGTTTCGGAATCTCC
>JAVBUL010000017.1:0-13768 GCA_031555415.1 Lachnospiraceae bacterium
ATCTCTTCTTCTGTAACATTTTGAAAATCTTCATTAGGATCTATGCCAAATACCCTTAAAACCAAATTAGCTAATATTGTTGCAATACCTGTAAAAGGTTTTAAAATACCAACAACAAACGACACTAATCCTACTAATCTATATGAACATTTCTCACTATATTTAGCTCCAATTTTCTTTGGTACAATAACACCTAACCCTACTAATATAAACATCAGATAAATCGCAATTAACAGATAAGATATAACATTCAAAAATTCATCTGTCAAAAAAGCTCCGGCTTGTGAGGCAAACCAATGCCTTAATGTGTTTCCATAAGACTTAACCTGAAAAAAACCAACTATAACAGTTACTGTTGCTGTTACTATATGTGTTGTATTAATAAAGCCTTCC
Organism: Lachnospiraceae bacterium; assembly: GCA_031555415.1. Lineage (GTDB taxonomy): Bacteria > Bacillota > Clostridia > Lachnospirales > Lachnospiraceae > CAG-303. Next base: position 394 of record JAVBUL010000017.1, read on the forward strand.
GGTTTATCAATTATTTTCTTTAGCTTAATCGCTTTTCTTACACCCTCAGTTGCTTTTCTCTCGACTTCTACTTCATTTATTCGCCTTATCGCTTCACCAAAAGCATACATAAGTGCATTAATAATAATAAATATTACAAATAGTAATAACCCATATAAGGGACTCTCTTCCATTAGTAAATACTCCTTTTTTGTTTTTATAGCCTTGTAGATTTTACCATATTAGAGCATATTCGTCAATAATTATGTATTTAGTTCCAAGCTTATAATCAATGCTCTATCTACTTTTTCCAGCACATCATTTTCAAGATGACAAACTTTATCCTTAAGCCTCTTCTTATCTATAGTTCTAAGTTGTTCTAATAAAATAACTGAATCCTTTACAATCTCGCATTTATTACAGTCAAGCTCTACATGTGTAGGCAATTTAGCCTTATTCATTTTTGATGTAATAGCTGCGCATATAACAGTTGGACTATGTCTGTTTCCTGTATCGTTTTGAATAACCAAAACCGGTCTTATGCCTCCTTGTTCGGATCCCACTACAGGACGTAAGTCTGCATAATAAATATCTCCTCTTTTAATAAGCATTTAAATTCACTCCCACATTAATTGTTTAATATCAATTGAACTTTATATTTCAATCTAATCGTAGTATTTCCACTTTATGTGAGTATATTCAAATTATCTTAGCAAGAAAAATCATATGCATCAAAAAAATAATCCTTTTTGCATATTACATTTCCATCCTCAATATAAACCCTTGGTATTCTTTTGCCTAAATTACATACCAGCTCATAATTAAATGTTCCGGCTAAACTTGCAATTTCTTCAACTGAAATCATTTCATCTAAATCTTTTCCTATTAAAGTCACTTCGTCACCGGATGCAACATTTTCAACATCTGTAACGTCTACCATAAATTGATCCATACAAACTCTTCCTACGATAGGTGCTCTTTTACCTCTAATTAAAACACTGCCCTTATTAGATAAATTTCTAGGATATCCATCCCCATAACCAATAGGTATCGTAGCTATCTTCGACTTTCTATTTGTAACAAAAGTTGAACCATAACTAACTCCTACCCCTTCCTCTACTTCTTTTAAAAATATAATATGACTTTTAAGCTCTAATGCTGGCTTTAAAGGAACTGCACCCTTATTAACATCTTCCGATGGGTATAATCCATATAATGCTATTCCTGCTCTAACCTCATTCATATTGGCTTCAGGCATATCTACAATTCCAGCACTATTTGAACAATGCTTAATTTTTATATCCAATCCCTTATCCTTAAGTTTCGAAACAAAATCATTGTATAATTCTAATTGCTTCCTTGCTGATGATTTATCCTTTTCATCAGATGCTGCAAAATGTGTAAATATTCCTTCTATCTCAACGTTAGGCAATTCCTTAATCCTACACAATGTATCTAGTGACTCTTCATTTGGCTTAAATCCAAGTCTACTCATTCCTGTATCAATTTTTATATGTATTTTGGCTATCCTACTTAATTCTACTGCCATATCTGAAATAAGCTTTGCTGTTTCATATTCATATACAGCTGCTCTTATTTCATTTTCGATAGCACATTTTATTCCGGCTCCATGTATAAACCCTAATAAATATATTGGCTTTTCTATCCCATGTCTACGAAGATTCATTGCCTCATCTATCGTCGCCACTGCATATGCCTCCACTAAATCGGTTATTGCTTTTGCAATAGGAATTGCTCCATGACCATATCCGTCTGTTTTTATAACTGCAACCATCTTAACATCTTCTCTGACATTATTCTTTAATTTTTGCATATTATGTTTAATACAATCAAGGTCAATTTTTGCATATGCTCTGTAATATTCTTCCAACATTACTTTTTTCCTCTTTTCAAATATTCTTTTCTCTGTAAATCTCATCAGATCTTTCATATTCTTTAAGAACATCCGACAAGCCTTCAATAATATTAGAAGCTGTCATTGAGTATTCTCCGTATTTTTGTGCTGCCTTATCTCCTGCAAGACCATGTAAAAAAACACCCACCATAGTTTTTAGTGTTATATCATAATTAGGTTCCTGAGCAATAAGTCCTCCAAGTATGCCTGCTAACACATCTCCTGAACCGCCTGTTGCCATTCCTGAGTTTCCTGATGTATTAATACTTAACTCCTTTTTCGCACCTAGAATTACTGTTCTGGCATCCTTAAGCACTACTGTACCTTTATATTTTTTTCTAAAACTACTTACTGCACCAAGCATATCATCTCTAATATCTCGTACTGTAGTTTCCATAAGTCTTGACATTTCTCTTAAATGCGGTGTTATAACCATATTATCATCAAGCTCTGATAATAATTCCCTGTTACAACTAAGCAGATTTATGCCATCAGCATCTATTATAATAGGTTTTTCTTTTTCCTCAAGAACTATTTTAAGCATCTCAAGCGCATTATCACTTTGACCAAGTCCTGGACCTATTACTATAGCATCTGCCCACTCAATATCATCTCTTAATGTAGTTTCATCTATACCATCGTCATCATAAAACTCATATAAGCCTTCCGGAACCATAACGGTAAGCATAGATTTATTTTCAATGGATGTAACTACTTTTACCAAACCACAGCCGGATTTATATGCTGCACTTTCGCAAAGATAGGCAGCTCCACTATATTGATTAGAACCTGCTATTACAAGCACTTTTCCATAAGTACCTTTATGTGAATACGGATTTCTAGGTTTTAAATACTCATTCACATCAGATGTTTCAAATTCTAGTATTTCATCACTTGCATATGGCAATATTCTGCTTGAATATAATACATTTCCATACACTCTAAATGGTATACCAATATCATGAACTATTACTTTTCCTGCATATGATGCGCCGGGATACATAACAATTCCTAATTTTGTCTTAGCAAATGTAACTGTAATATCTGCTTCCACCGCATTTCCCATTACTTTTGCCGTATCTGCATTTACTCCTGAAGGTATATCAACAGAAATCACTTTTATACTTGGCTTTTCTTGTTTTGCTGAATTTATCTGAGAAATAACATCATTATAAATGCCTTCTACTTCTCTGGAAATTCCTATTCCGAGTAAGGCATCTACTATTATAGTATAATTACTAAAATCAATATCTAGCACTTCAGTTTCATCTTTTTGAACCATATGCTTGTATCCTGAATTCTTAATTATATCTATTTGGCTCTTAAACTGTGTTGTACCATTTTGTGCATCTCCAATAACAGCACATTCTGCTCTGTGCCCTCTCGTTAAAAGCATTCTAAATACAGCTACACCATCTGCGCCATTATTGCCGGTTCCACATATCACAAGAATTTTGTCCTCTGACTTTGCTATTTTGAATATTTCCTCAGCAACACCCATTGACGCTCTTTCCATCAGTACCATTGATGGTATACCTATTGTATTAATAGTATATGCGTCAACTTCCTTCATTTGACTTCCGGATAAGATTCTTTCCATACCTTTTTTTCCTCCCTTATTTTAAATTTAAGTAATTAAGCAGACCCAGTAGTGCACTCGCATACTGCAAATGCCTGTGAAAAATCTTTAGTGTCAGAAATGCTTAATAAAATATTGTTAATACCCATTTTTGCTGCTATATTACTTGCCTCCCTATGTAATACAACATACGGTTTTCCATATTCATCTCTTAAAACTTCTATATCAATAGGAGAAAAACCTCTAAAGCCTGTTCCAAAACATTTAGATACTGCTTCTTTTGCCGCAAAATTATTTGCTAGTTTAGTAAGTTCGCCTTTTACAGCTTCTACCTCACGCTCCGAAAAGTATCGCTTAACAAACGCCTCTTTTTCACAGGCTTTCTTTACACGTTCTATTTCTATTAAGTCTGTTCCTATTCCTACTATCATAGTCTTCCTTCTAATCTTGGGACTTAAGATGATTTTTGTATCATTTTATTAAATCTCTTCCTATTGTACCATCAAGATAATTATTTATCCTCTCATTTTCTTCAATCTTTTTTTGTCTTAATAATATTTTTTTCTTAAGCTCTATTCGTGTTTCTTCTATCCATTTTTCCAGATATGCAATATCTTCTTCATTTTTTATATTTTTCTTACAAAGCTCCATTACCCCTTCTGTTGCCAAATTTGCATTAGCATCACGAATCTGCGTCGGAAGAGATAGCTCATCATCTTCTATTAAAATCAACTTGTCATTGATTTCTTCTATTAACTGCTTACTTCTCTCCATTTTCTTTGCAATTCTCGAGTTTTCAGTAGCATCCATGTTTACCACTATCTCACTCATCAATTTTTTCTTTAGATTTTTGAGACTTTCTCGCTCTGTATTTATTCTTCCTTGGACTTTAACTGCATTATTTAACTCTTTCTCAAGTCTCATAATTTCTTTTGACTTATTCTCTTCAAAAAGATTCAACCATCTCTTATCTAGTGTTAATATAGGCAATCTTGTCCTTTTTAATTCATTACATAATGCATTATACTCTTCTACATTATTATTTTCTTTTTTTGCCATTTCGCTCCATTCAATAAAGAATCTAATCTCTATTTAATAATTTATATGATAACCTCATTAAACTTTCTGACAAATGCACACTCTCGACTATAACATCATCCGGAACACTTAAATCTATATGTGCAAAATTCCAAAATGCTTTTACTCCAAGCTTGACCAGTCTATCTGCAACTTTAACCGCTTCTGCCTTAGGGATTGTTAAAGCTGCCATATCAATAGTATTATTCTTTGCAAAATCTTCAAGTTCTTCTAAGTTCATTATAGATATATCTCTTACCTTCTGGCCTTTTAACTCTGGATTTATGTCAAAAATTGCAGAAACAACAAAACCTCTTTTTTCAAAATCTGCATAATTTGCAATTGCTCTACCTAAATTTCCGGCACCAATGATTATCAAATTATGCTTTTTATCAAGACCTAATATCTTAGCTATTTCTGTATACAAAAATTTAACGTTATAACCATATCCTTGTTGTCCAAACCCTCCAAAATGATTTAAATCCTGTCTTATCTGAGATGCAGTTACTTTCATTCTTACACTTAATTCATTTGATGAAATTCTCTCTACATCCATTGCTATTAATTCACCTAAATGCCTATAGTATCTTGGCAATCTCTTTATAACTGCACTGGATATCTTACTTTCTGTCACAAAAACTCCTCCTAACACGTTATTTATTACTTTTAGTCTATTATAAAGAATAAAGTAATTATTGTCAATTTTTAACGATACTTTTTGTTTCATTTTTAAACATCATATGATAAAATTGATTTTTAGCAACTTAGGAGGATTTATATATGATTTTATCTTGTAACAATTTAGCAAAAAGCTTTGATGACAATTTGATATTTAACAATTGTTCATTCGTTATAGAAGAACAAGAAAAAGTAGCTATTGTAGGTATTAATGGTGCCGGTAAATCTACTCTTCTTAAAATTATTATGAAGGAGTTATCCGCTGATGAAGGAAATGTCTTTATTGCAAAGGACAAGACTATCGGATATCTTTCACAGTATCAGGATATTTCCAGTAATAATACTATATACACCGAAATGCTTGAAGCAAAAAAAGAAATTATTGATACTGAAAAGCAAATCCGTGCTTTAGAATTATCTATGAAAAGTGCTTCCGGTGAAGAATTAGATAGTATGCTTTCTACATATAACAGACTTACATATTCATTTGAACTTAATAATGGTTACGCATATGAAAGTGAAATAATTGGTGTCTTAAAGGGACTGGGCTTTGATGATACGTTTTTTGAAAGAACCATCTCTACTTTGTCAGGTGGTCAAAAAACACGAGTTGCATTAGCAAAAATGCTTTTATCTAAACCAGATCTAATACTTTTAGACGAACCTACCAACCATCTAGATATCACATCTATAACATGGCTTGAAAGTTATTTATCAAACTATAACGGCTCTGTTGTAATTGTTGCGCATGATAGATACTTTCTTGATAAAATAGTTACTAAAGTGGTAGAAATTGACCGTACTAAAGTTATTTCTTTTTCAGGTAATTATAGTGATTATGCAACAAAAAAGAAAGCCCTTTACGAAAGTGAAATGAAGGCTTTCCAAAATCAACAACGTGAAATCAAGCACCAAGAAGAAGTTATAGAAAAACTTCGTTCTTTCAATAGAGAAAAATCAATTAAGCGTGCTGAAAGTCGCGAAAAGCTTCTTAATAAAATTGATGTTTTAGATAAACCTTTAGGCGATAATAAAACGATGAAATTTAAGCTTGAACCAAAAATAGAGAGTGCAAATGATGTTTTAACAGTCGAAGACATAAGTAAAACCTATGATAACCATACTCTTTTTAAAGATCTTAGCTTCGAAGTAAAAAAAGGTGAACGTGTTGCAATTATTGGGCAGAACGGAACTGGGAAAACTACTATACTAAAAATCATAAACAATGTTATAAAACCTGATAGTGGTGAAGTCACTTTAGGTGTAAAGGTTAATATAGGTTACTACGACCAAGAACATCATGTACTTAATGTAAATAAAACTATTTTTCAAGAAATTTCAGATACATACCCTACTCTTACCAACACAGAAATTCGCAATATGCTTGCAGCATTTTTGTTCACAGGTGATGATGTTTTTAAATTGATTTCTGATTTAAGCGGTGGAGAACGTGGACGTTTGTCATTGGCTAAACTTATGCTTTCAGAAGCGAACTTTATTATTCTTGATGAGCCTACAAACCATCTTGATATGGCTTCAAAGGAAATTCTTGAACAGGCACTAAATAATTATACAGGTACTATACTCTTTGTATCACATGACAGATATTTTATTAATAAAACTGCAACCAGAATACTTGATTTAGAAGATGGATTAATTGTCAATTATATAGGTAATTATGATTATTATTTAGAAAAGCATGATGCTCTATCCGCACTGGCTAAAAGTCAAAACTCTACAACTGCTATTGTGTCTGATACTGAAAACAATCTTGAAACTGGTGCCGAAGCAAAAACTGACTGGCTTACAATGAAGGCTGAACAAGCAAAAGAACGTAAGAGAAAAAATGATATTGAAAAAACGGAATCTGAAATAGCAAAACTTGAAGATGAATTAAGAGAACTTGATTTAGAGATGGAAAAACCAGAGGTTGCTACTTCTGTTTCTAGTTGTATGGAAATTCATAAAAGACAAACAGAAATAAATGAGCGCTTATCAACTCTATATGAAAATTGGGAAGAATTAATGATTTAACTTAGCTCATTTTGTATCCTTTTAGTATAAAGTTAAATTTATGTAAATTTTATGTTATATAATTATACTTGTGCATTTTTACTTATAATGTTATAATTGCCTATGGTTTTTTAGGTATTTTCACAATAATTTTATAATACTAGAAAAGGAGAACGTGTATTTTTATGAAATTAAAAGGAGAGCATTATTCAAAATGGCTCATTTTTGCTGGAATATTATTTTGTGTAGCAATCATTCTATTTATCGGTTCTTTTACGTTTTTAAGAGACGTTAAAGTTGTTTCCACAAATATTGATATGAAAGACAAACCATATCTTAGTTTTAGTACTAACTATGTAAGTGTTGGTTCCCCTCTAACTGTATCAATAAATAATGCAAGTATTTCAGCTGATGATGTCAATTATGAATGGATTGTAGGAGGTAGTGTCATCGGTAATACCTCAAACAGCTATTTACCCACAAGTGATGACTACGAAAAATTTATTACGGTAAGAGTTAAGTATGATGATGAATCAATTTCTGCTACTCTTTACTGTAGTAAACTTCCAGTTATATATGTAAATACAAATGATTCTGCTGAAATTGGTGAGGAATATGTTTATGCTACTATGGCTATGCAAGGCTCAACTGAGTATACCACAAATAATGCAGATTTTTATTATGGTGGTGCTTATTTAAAACTTCGTGGCAATTCAACAAAGTATCGTGACAAACGACCTTACAAGATTAAACTTGATACAAAAACTAACCTTTTTAATATGGGTTCAAGTAAGCATTGGGTTCTTCTTGCAAACGATATTGACCATACATTTATAAGAAATAAATTAACATATGACTTCTCTGCAGACTTAGGTGCAAGTTTTGCCTCTGAATCGATAAATACCATACTTATATTGAATAACGAATATAAAGGTGTTTATCAATTAGCAGAACAAGTACGTGTTGATGAAGAACGTATTGAAATTTTTGATTGGGAAGAATTAGCTTCCGAAGCTACAAAAACTATTGGAAATGTAAAAAAGGAAACCGAAAACTTAAAAGGTACAGAGTTGGATACTTTTAAACAAGAGTTAGAATACGCACTAGTAAGCGATTATTCTTGGATAAGTTCTCCATATACTTTTACTTTCAAAGGCGAAACTTTTAAAATGACTGATTATGTAAAAATCCCTGAGCTAACAGGAGGTTTTGTTCTAGAAATGGACTTTTACCATAATGATGGTTCGCTAAATTCTAGTTTATTAACTAATTACAAACAGCCATTTTACTTTAATACACCTGAATATGCCTTTACAAATTCAGAGCTTAAAACATATGCTTCAAAGTACATTCAATCTTTTGAATATTCATTGCATAGTTATGACTTTTTCTTTAGAAATAGTGATACACACTATATTGGAGAACGTAAATACTATGATTGGTGGAATGGTTGGTTAGGTGAAACCACTTCTACTTCATATAAGGATGATATAAATGATGGTAAGCATTATTCAGAATTATTTGATTTAAATTCACTAGTAAATAACTTTATGGTATGTGAATTTACCATGAACTGGGATTCAATGAAAAACAGTGTGTTTGTTACTAAAGACATTGGCAAGTTAGCCGAACTAAATCCTGTTTGGGATTTTGACTGGGCATATGGAAATCTAAATATGTTTAATATTGATACATATTATCCTACAGATTGGCACACTACGATTGACTACTTTACAAACGAACAATATTATCAATCAGTGCAGTGGAATAGATTTTTAATAAGAGATCCTTATTTCCTTCTTCAAATTTATAACAAATATAAAGAGATAAGACCTACTCTTATTGATGATATTATTAAAGAAAATGGTACTCTTGATAAATACTATGATTTACTAAAAGAAGCCGGCGTAGCAAATGATGCACTTTGGAGCTACTCATACCGTGAATATAATAGTGTTGGATACGAGAAATCAATGGAGAATCTAAGGACTTTCATTGAAATAAGGGTAGATTGGCTTGATAAGCAGTTTGCTTCACTTGAAACATTAATATCTTCACTTGATTATTATAGTCCGTCTGATAAATTGAATATAACAAACATTTCTTCAGACAAAACTACTACAACTATTACCGCTTCTACTTCACTAACAGATGCAGCTTCAATATCATTCCAAATTAATGGTACAACTATTAAAGTATCAGATATTACAGATGGAACTGCAACTATTACATTTGATAATACAATATTGAGTGATAGCAATATTGTTCAGATTAGAGCTGTAAATCAAAACGGCGAATATATTACTGAAACAACGGATAATTTTAGTGATACTGCAGATAGCATTGTTCCTATTTCAAACTACAAAGTATTTTAAGGAGGATATGTACATGCAAAAAAAAATTATATTTATCATCGCTACAATATTGTCTTTAGGATGCTTTACTACTATTTATGCCGGTGAACCAGTAGCAAAATATTCATTTGATTCTTCATATGATGATGCTACTCCTGTTACTCGCGAAGCTTATCATCGCGATGAAGCAATTGTTAATAGTGATGGCAGTTCATTTGAATATCTTACAGGAATGGTAAATGACTGTATTTATTTAAACGGTAGCGAAGGTCTTCGACTAAACGTTCCTATTTCAAATACAGAAACTTACTCCGTTTCATATTGGATTAATCCAGATAGAATAACAGCTTGCACACCTACAGTTATGATTACACCTAATGGTTTCCAAGCTGAAAAGTTTATTAATGTAACACTTGAGGTAGACGGATTAACACCGAATATATGGACTCATATGATTGAACCTTATGATGAACGTACTTCAACCGGTATTTGGGGCGGACTTAATCCTGGTGAGTGGACCTTTGTAACTTTTGTAGTGGATGGAAGCGACCCCTTTTACCAAAACGAACATGTCGTTCCTGTTTCTCTTTATTTGAATGGAACTCTTGTATCTATTGGAACTGTTCCAAAAGAATTATGTATTGATTCCACAGGGTTTTGGTTTGGTATAAATATATGGGATGACTTGTATTCCGGTTATCTTGATGAACTTTATTTTTACGACTACTCTCTTTCACCTGATGAAGTTAACGATTTATTTGTTTCATTAAACGGTAATGAAAATTCTGTTGAAATGCCCACTGTTATCGTCGTAGAACCTGAATATCCTGATAACAATGAGCACGGTGGTTGGCATAATAATGGCGGTAGTGTATCTGATGATTATATAGAAATTGAGCAAGGACACGTTATTGGCGGTAGTGATCATCTTAATACCTTAAACATTACTCCACTTTCAAAACAAGGTATTGAAAAATATACTAACACATATTCAGACATTGCCATGATTATAGCTACAATACTATTAATATTGTCTTTTGGTTTAGTTTTACATTATAAGAAACTAAAACGAAATAGATACTAAATCAAGAAAGGAGATTACTTAACAATGTCAAATGCCCCTAATGTAATGCGTCATGAAATTAAACTTTTACTTTCATATGCTGACTATATTGCTTTAGCGCAAAAGCTAAAATGCGTAACCTTTCTTGATAAATACACACAAGAAAATGGTGATTATTTTATTAGAAGTCTTTATTTAGATGATGTTTACAACAGTGCATATAATGAAAAGATTGATGGTGTTAACAATCGTAAAAAATACAGAATTCGTTGCTATAACAATTCAAAGGATATTATAAAATTTGAATGTAAGTATAAATATAATAACAGAATTCATAAAGTATCCTTTGGCATTTCTTATGAACAATATCAAATGTTCATGAATAAGGATTACGATTTTCTTCTTGAAATTGATCATCCACTTGCCAAAGAAGTTTATGGACTTGTTACATATAAACAGCTCTCCCCTTCTGTAATCGTTGATTATGACAGGGAAGCATATCTACACCGCTTATCAAATACCAGATTAACATTTGATAAGAATTTACATTCCGGAGTAAGTTCATTTGATATTTATGATGAAAACTTAGTTACCCTTCCTACTTTTCCAAATGGAAGTGTTATATTTGAAATCAAATATGATGAATTTCTACCGGCACATATCGCTGCTATCATCTCCAGCGTAAATGGATTTGAGATGTCATTATCAAAATATTGTATATGTAAAGAAAAATTACTGGAGGTAAAAATTTATGAGTTTTAAAGAAATTATTTCAGAAAGCATGAATCAAGGAGAGAATTTATCAGCACCACATATATTGGTAACTATGATATGTGCACTTCTTTGTTCACTTATTATTTATTTTGTATATAAAAAGTTTTATAGAGGCGCTGTTTACAGTGAAAACTTTAATATCCTAAATGTTATGCTTTGCTTAATAACTTCATTTATCATCACTACTATCAGCTCTAATCTTGCATTGTCACTTGGTATGGTTGGTGCATTATCTATTGTACGTTTTCGTTCAGCCATCAAAGATCCACTTGACATCGGATTTTTATTTTGGTCAATAGCTGCCGGTATCACAACCGGTGCCGGACTTTATCCATTTGCAATTTTAACTACCATTATACTTGCTACAGTATATATCATTTTTACTACTGTCACTTCCGGGGTACATACATTCTTACTTGTAATTAAATACTTTGACCACTGTGATGAATCAGTTAGAGAAGAACTAAGAAACATTCCAAATACACTAAAGAGCAAAAACCTTTACAAAGGAAAAACAGAACTAACAGTTCAAGTAAAAGTAAAAAAAGACCATACAAACTTCGTAAAGAAAATATCAGACATCCCCGGCGTAGATTCAGCCATGCTAATCGAATACACCGGCGATTACATCTAAAATTTTTGACAGTAATAGCCAAAACATTAAGCATAAAACCTCAAAAGCGAACAAACTACTGTCGCACCAATCAAAAATGCCATATTTGTTGTGCTATCGCAACAAATATGGCATTTTTGCAATCTTCGTCGCCGGACGAAGATTTATTGATTCCAAAACCCATGCTTTTCTATATTTTTCACCGCATTTATAATATGTGCCTCAGCTAAATCCATAGCCTCTTCCACACTTTTATCTTTTATAGCTTTCACTATTGCTTTATGCTCCATTGTAGCACTTTCAGCTCTTTCCCTATCAGCTAATGTCTTATGACGAATTCTTTGAACATAATGATGAAAATCAGAAAGCGTGTGTCTAAGCATTTTACTTCCTGCTGCATTATAAATAAGTTCATGATATTGATTATCAAGCTCCAGAACATTTTCCATACTACCCTTACTTGTATAAAATTCAGAAAGATCAATTATACTTTCAAGTTTTTGTAATTCCTCTTCTGTAATATTCTCAATCGCCATTTTTACACATAAACGTTCCAATAAGGCTCTTATCTCATAGATGTCTTTAATATCCTTATCACTTATTCCTATTACATAAGTTGCTTTATTTGGTATACTATAAACTAGTCCTTCTAATTCCAACTGACGTATAGCTTCCCTCACCGGAGTTCTACTAATATCTAACTCCTTTGCTATTGCAACTTCCTTTAATTCATCATTTTCTTTGAACTTTCCATCTAATATGTCTTCTCTTAACTTATTAAATACAAAACCAGTCAATGAATGCTTACTTTGATCATATTGTTTATTACTCACTTTTCCCTCGCTTCTTTAATGCAATTCGTACTACAGTAACGTTATACCCAACTCATTACACTGTTTCTCAATAACCTCTACTAGTTCAGCATCTGTCATAGATGTAACTCTTCCTGTTTCATACTGTTCGTCTACCCAATCTTTTACTTTTGAAACTAGTTCTGATTGCTTATCAACTTGGCTTTCATCTTTTAACTTATAATAAGTATTTATCCAATGTGCAATACCTGCAAGACCTGACGTATTAGATACTGCTACTAGTACTGGTCTGTTAAGAATCTTCTCTGTATCAAAAATATTGTAAATTTCTTCGTTTTTAAGTAAACCGTCTGCATGAATACCTGCTCTTGTAACATTAAAGTTAGAACCTACGAAAGGCGTTCTTGAAGGAACTTTATAACCTATTTCTTTTTCATAATATTCAGCCATCTCTGTTATTACAGTTGGCTCCATACCATCCAAAGTACCACGAAGCTGAGCATACTCAAATACCATTG
>JAVBUL010000087.1:0-13034 GCA_031555415.1 Lachnospiraceae bacterium
TAAAGATTTTATGTTTGCTGAGTATCTCATAGAATTTTAAAGTGACGTATATATTATTCAGAGTGGCGCGCTAAATATGCAGAACTTCACATTGCTCAGCGAAGTGGGAAGGCTAAAAAAACCTGTACTGCTTAAAAGAGGGCTGTCCTCAACTATCGAGGAGCTTTTAATGGCGGCAGAATACATAATGGCGGGAGGCTCATCGGACGTTATTTTCTGCGAACGCGGGATAAGGACGTTCGAAACCGCGACAAGGAATACGCTGGATCTGTCGGCGGTTCCCGTGTTAAAGGAAAAGTCACACCTGCCTGTTGTTGTTGATCCCTCTCACGCTACCGGCAAATGGAGCCTGGTTGAGCCAATGGCTCTTGCCGCTGCTGCATGCGGAGCCGACGGACTGATAATCGAGGTGCACAACAATCCCCCGGCGGCGCTGTGCGACGGTGCGCAGTCGGTCACGCCGGAGGTGTTTGAAAAGCTTATGAAACGGATCAATGCCGTAAGGAGCGCGGTGTGCGCAGATGAATAATAAGCTTGAAAACATCGGAAGGGTTTCGCTTATAGGTATGCCCGGCAGCGGCAAAACAACGATTGGCAAACAGCTTGCAGAAAAGCTTGGGTTTGTTTTTCTGGATACAGACGGGATTGTTGAGAGCTCGTCGCAAATGAGTATCCCCGATATTTTTGAAAAGCACGGGGAACCGTATTTCAGAAAGCTTGAACGCGATGCGGTAAAGCAGGCGCTTGAAAAAAGTAAGGCTGTTATTGCCACAGGCGGCGGTGCTGTCATGGATGCTGAAAACGCAGAACTTTTAAAAGCAAAGAGCGTGGTTATTTATTTAAACCGGAGCTGTGAAAAAATCCTTGAATCAGAAATAAATAACCGGCCGCTTCTAAGCGAAAATCCAGAGAAAATTTACGAGCTTTTTAAAAACCGGAAGGGTGTTTATGAGGATATCTGCGATTTTTGCATTAATAATGACTACCACCCGGAAAAAACCTTAGTCAATATTTTATATATTCTCAAAAAATAAACAACGGCATACTATGTAAGAACACGATTAATGCAGGAAGTTGAAATTCTTCTTGCATTTTTTTAAAATATAAAGTAAAATATCTTAAGATTTATAAGAATTTTGCAATTGTAACATGGAGGAATATCATGAAGAGCTACTTATCGATGAGCAAAGACGAGCTTAAAAGCGAACTTTCAGAGCTTACGCAGATTTATGACGGGTTTAAGTCCAAGGGCCTTAAGCTTGATATGTCGAGAGGCAAGCCGGGTGCAGACCAGCTTGAGCTATCGGTCCATATACTGGATATAGTGAACAGTGCATCGGAATGTAAGACCGAGGACGGCATTGACTGCCGGAATTATGGACTTCTGGAGGGACTTCCGTCAATCAGAAGGCTATTCGGCGAGCTTATGGGAGTAGATGCTTCAAGCGTTTTCGTTGGCGGCAACTCAAGCTTAAGCCTGATGTTCGATACCGTGTCGTGCTTTATGACCGCCGGCTTAAACGGCTGTAAGCCGTGGATGCTTCAGGAAAAGGTTAAGTTTTTGTGTCCGGTACCCGGATATGACAGGCATTTTTCAATAACACAGTATTATAATATAGAGATGATTAATATCCCAATGACTTCAGAAGGCCCGGATATGGACATGGTGGAAAGCCTTGTAAGCTCTGATGAGTCAATAAAGGGAATCTGGTGCGTTCCGAAGTATTCAAACCCACAGGGGATTACATATTCTGATGAAACGGTACGCCGCTTTGCAAGGATTAAGCCCGCGGCAAAAGATTTCAGAATACTATGGGATAATGCGTACTGCATCCATGATATTTCCGATACTCCAGAAACACTTTTAAATCTTATGGCAGAGTGCAAAAAGAATGGCACAGAGGATCTGCCGGTTATCTTCTGCTCAACATCAAAAATCACTTTCCCGGGCTCAGGCGTCGCTGCTCTCGCTGCGTCAGCGAGCAACATGCAGGTGCTTAAAAAGCGGTACACGTATCAGACTATAGGCCACGATAAAATAAACATGCTGCGTCATATGCTCTTTTTCAAGGATGTAGACGGCATAGCCGCTCATATGAACAAGCATAAGGAGATCTTAGCGCCTAAATTCAAGGCTGTTGTGAACAGGCTAGAGTCAGAGCTTGGCGGCAGGGGCATTGCAAGCTGGCTAGACCCCAACGGTGGGTATTTTGTAAGCGTTGACGTCCTTGACGGCTGCGCGAAGCGTGCCGTGGCATTATGTAAAGAAGCAGGAGTTGTTATGACCGACGCCGGAGCGACATACCCATACGGCAGCGACCCCAAGGACAGCAACATAAGGATTGCACCGACCTTCCCGCCTGTTTCCGAGCTTAATACTGCCATGGAACTTTTTTGTATATCGGTAAGACTTGCCGCGGCAGAAAGGCTGTTGGCGGAGTAGTTTATAGTATAAGAGAAACATTAATAAAAGTCATATTATAAGTCCAACCGGCAGGAGTTTTTTGGTGCTCCCTGCCGGTTGGGTTTTAAGAAATTTCATTTTTAAGAAAGCTTGGCCTGATAAGTGTAGTGTACTGAGATAAGGGAGTGGATGTTGCGTTAGATCAATGTGCGGATTTTAGAATATATTTAGCACCTAAAAATGGTATACTATATTTATATTGATGATTCTTGGAGACTGATGATTATGATACGAAATCTGCGACAAGCAGACAAAGAAACCTTTATTTCAATGGTCGAAGCGTTTTATGCTTCCCCGGCTGTGGAACATAGTGTTAATAGTGAAAATTTCAATACAACATTTGAAACAGCAATGAGTGATAATCCATATCTTCGTGTTTTGATTATTGAATCCGAGGGAAAAACAACCGGATATGCCGTTTTGTCCTTCACCTATTCCAATGAAGCCGGCGGCATGGTGGTTTGGATTGAAGAAGTATATATCAAAGCTAAGCATCGTGGCGAAGGATTGGGTAGCGAACTTTTGGCGTTTGTGGAGAAAGAATACATCACAGCTAAACGGTTTAGATTGGAAGTCACAAAATCCAATATCGGTGCAATTTCTTTATATCAAAAGCAGGGTTATCGTGTTTTGGACTATATTCAGTTGATCAAAGATAAAGAGTGACCGGCATGGGTTATTACAATTACCATGCCACGGCTAAGCAGCTTATCAAAGATGGCAAACTAATCGAATGGTATTATACTGAAAAACACAACCAGATCAGTCCAGCGCTTGTGCTCATTTTTGATGATTTGGCTCATTCTGTTATGCCTATTCGTGAATACCGCTGGCAGGAATATTTGCCTCTTTTACCTCCCCAAAAAGAAAAGATTAATTATTAGCGTATGCTCCACATTACGCATTCATATACTAATTATGAATAGAGGTGATGTTTTTGTTCAGAATAGTTTATATCAAATGGAAACCGCTGCTCTTAAGCCTTGCAGTCAGCTTGGGTGCTGGTGGTGTTTCTGCACTCATAACTGGCAACAGCATGGATGTTTATAAAACTCTGAACCGTCCGCCGCTTTCGCCTCCGGGAATTGTGTTCCCCTTTGTGTGGACGATTCTATTTATCCTGATGGGGATTGCGGCATATCTGATTTACCTCTCAGAGGATGAACGACTAAAGAAAACTTTGGCTATTTATGTAATTAAGTTGTTTGTAAATATCCTATGGCCGCCAATCTTTTTTCGGCTTCAAGCATTTTGGTTTTCCTTTGCTTGGCTAATACTTTTATGGTTTTTCATTATCGTAACAAGCGTTTTGTTTTATAGGATCAATAAAACGGCAGTATATTTAATGATTCCATATTTATTATGGGTAACCTTTGCAGGATATTTAAACTTAGGAATAGCTTTATTAAACTGATAAGGGACTGTAGCAAAACGACAGCCCGGTTTGTTCAATTAAGCTGTAAATGCAAGCGGTCTGGACACATCTGAAGCTGTGTATTACACCGCTGTGGTTTTTGTAGCCATCCGCTATTTCTTGATTTTTAATTAAATTCTTGTAATATATAAATAAAATGATGTAAAATTGTCAAATATTCAAAATAAACCGGCGCTATTGCTGCATTAAGAGTAACTCTCTTAATAATTTGCATGAGTGCCGGTTTTTAATGTGGAAATGCCTTATTCGGTTTGTAAGCTGATGCTGCTTAATTTATTAAATAATGTTTCATTTTTTTCCTGACTTATCAAACGCAGGGTTGAAAGCATAGAAGTTTTTGCTGTCTAAATTGTCGGTTGCAATTCTTAAGCCTTCACCGAAACGCTGGTAATGGACAAGCTCTCTAGCTCTCAAGAAGCGAATAGGGTCTATTACATCGGGATCATCGCAGAATCGGAGGATGTTGTCATATGTTGTTCTGGCTTTTTGTTCTGCGGCCATATCCTCATGCAGATCAGTTATCACATCGCCCTTAACCTGCATTGATGCCGCCGAATATGGGGCACCAGATGCTGCCTGTGGATATACAGAACTGGTATGATCAACAAAATAAGGCTCAAAACCAGCACGCTTTATATCTTCTGCTGTAAGGTTTCTAGTAAGTTGATGTACGATTGTTCCTACCATTTCCAGATGCCCGAGCTCGCCCGCCACCCTGAAGTTGGAGATTGTTATAAAGTAAAAAAATGAGCCGTTTGTCATGGCTCATTTTTTGGTGTAATTGTAGCTGAAATATCTGCAATTACTGTATTTAGTTTTTCTTCATTTCTTTTATGTTGTTCTTTATCTTTTGGTATGTAATCGTCATGTATGTTTATTTTTGTACTTTTTAAACTGTAACTTTCTACAATCATCAAATACACCTCATTAAAGTGTATTATTGATGGGTTGTACCGGATTACATTACTGTTTTTTATAACAAAAACCCGCAATGCCCCTAAAAACTATTTTAGGGGGAGATTGTATTATTGTTTTCTGCTAAAAATCCTTTATAATTTCAGGGAGTGTTTTTGCGAAATACAATTCGTCTTCTTTCTTTCCCCCAGTACTTTCTATTTTATCTTTCATTTCTTTTTTTGTTAAAAAGCCTTGATACACACAAAATAATGGTTTGGTGTCGGTTCCAGCAAGTTTCAATTTATATTCTTGTTTATTTGGTGTTTCTTCTATGGCCTCAAGCTTGGCATGAAATATAAAAAACGCTCTATAAATATCGAATGAAGTACCCCAAATGTCATATCTAATATTATTGGTAAAAGATAAAAATAACTCTTCCCCCATTTTTAGATCCTTATGTAAGTGAGAAACAATAACATCATTAATATTATCTAAATCTCTTCTTACAGGTGTGTTTTTCACAATTAATAAATATAACTCTTTAATGTCTCTAATATCCTCTTCAAAAGTAGCCTCGTTAATTTTTGAAGGATTAAAAGATATTTGTAAGAAGTCTTGTAGGGCTAAAGTTTTTTTCCAGAAATCTTCCTGATTACATAAGCCAATATAAGTTGGATGTTTCTTTACTTCTTCAGAAGATTTTAAAAAAGTAGAAAATAGTTTGATAATAGCATTATAGTTTTTTAGAATTTCTTCAATATTTTTTGCATTATCAAAATTAGGATTAAAAGAAAACTTAACGGACTGATTTTCAAGTGATATTTCTATACGAATATGTACTACGGAATCTTCGGCGTTTTTAATTATAATTTCATTTTGTTTGTGTATTCTAAAAAAGCCAAAGGTAAATTTGCCATAATCTGTTTCAATTGTATCAAAGTCATCTGGGAGTTTTTCTTTTGCTGGAGAAACAAAGAATTCAACAAAGTTTTCTTCACTATCTATTAAGTGCTTGCCTTGCGAAGTTTGAAAAAAAACATCAAAGCCTTTTATACCATTAACACTTACGTTCTCTTCTAAATCTAAAGCCTTATTCATTGATTCAATAAAATTCTTACGGCTTTCTTTATTTTCAAATAAAACATTTACATGCATTTCAGGGGCTTCATCTTCAAATATATTTTTAAGCTTATTACCCATTTTTACCAGTCCTTTTTAATTTCATCTAAAACTAATATTTTACTAATTAGAAGTAGCTTTTCAGCCTCGGGTGTATTAAAATTTTCATTTGCTAAATTCATGATAAAGGTTATAATATCAAGTCGATCTTGTCTATTAGAAACAATTATATGTTTTATATCATTATAATCAAAGGTTAACCACAAATCTTTATATTTATGTTTTTCTAATTCAGTAGAAGAGAGCGGCAAATACTTCAACATGTCTTGCTTTGCAACTATATATTCAAATTTATATTCGTTTGATTCATTATATGTGTTTAATATTTCTTGTTCTGGAAAATATCTCCATTCTTGCTCGTCATGAAAATTCTTTGTAAAAATAGAATAAGCATCATTTGCATTTCTTCCTATTTTGCCTTGTAACGGTTTGATTAATGAAAGGCGTTGTAAAATATCTGAAGAGAATTCATCAGGAAAATTTTCTTCGGTTAAAGCGGCATTCAAAAGATTAGAAAAATTTTTTGTATATGATGATTCTGGATTTAAATAATGAATGGGCTGTAGGTTTTTCTTTATACACCAATCTTTTGAAAATGCGATTGCAAAAGGACCATAAAAACCTGCATGACTTTTTTCATTTGGTTTAAGCTCTTTTGTGTGGTTGTATGGCTTAATATCACAAGGTAAATAAATTTTATGAAGTGGTATATCGCAAAAACATTTTTCAAGAACCCCAATTTTAGGTATTTCTGTTTTTCCACTCATAATGTAAAGATAATCAATATCTTCTAAACAATACCGAGGTGTTAAGGCTTTTTTTGATAATGCAGTTTCAAGGTATTCTTTTGTTTTCATAAAGTGGAAAAGGCTGTTTGCACTTTGAGAGAAATTTACAATTGGTTCAGATTCCAGAGTAAGGATCTCGAGTTTATTCTGAGACATTTCAACGCTCCTCAATACCGTTCAAAAGAAAGTCAGTTTTTTGAAGTTAATGATATATATTTTAATTTAGAATTGTCCTATTTTTATGGTTTGTAAACTATTTTTAAGATAACATATTTCGAGGGAATAGTCCACATATTCATATAAGAAAAATAATAGACATCATGTTAAAATTAAAGCAAGTTGTGTCTTGTCTATGAGTTTTATCTATGATATAAATTTGTTGAATTTCAAACGCAGAGGTAGTTTTATGGATAACAAATTAGAAACGTTACGTAACGAATTAAATACAAGAATCATAGATCGGTACTGCTTCAGATATTGAATTACTCAGGTTAAGCCAAGAGTTAGATATAGAGATAGCAAAATTTTATACTAAGAACAAAAAGTAAGTATATAGAGATATGACAGCCTTAAAATAATTAGGGCTGTTTTTTGTTGCAAAATTTTAGTCAGTCTGCGACTAAACAACAAATTTCGACATTTGATTATTATACGATGTTGCGTGGGGTGAGGGCATATGTTGTATAAACGTATACGGGAGATTTAAGAAGAGATAATGATGTTAAACAAGAAATTGTGGCGGATTTTTTGAATGTTACACAGAGTACATACTCTAAATACGAAAAACGGGAGTGTGACTATCCCGACTTATTCTGTTACGAAACTTGCAGGATTTTATAAAACCAGTACAGACTATTTGCTCGAATTGACGGACGAAATAACACCATATAAAGCAAAGAAAAAATAAAATTACCCTATGCCCCAAAAGTACTAATCAGAGCAGCCATTTCATATACATTATGTAGCCCAGCCCACGCATTGAAACCCGCTTGAATACTGCATTATTTAATATGTTGTAAGTGTGTGGTCTTGGCTCTGCGACCCGAGACCACACACTTACAACATGATATATATTTTTAATATATATACATAAATAAGTACAGTTATATTAATGCGGTATGGCGTGGGCTGGGCAGTAGTGTAGAAGGAGTATTTTAAGTGGTTATTTTATTTTTATTTAGTAAAGTGTGGTGGTAAGTGATTCGTGGAGTTAGTAGAAAGAGATTATAAGATTTTTAGAGAGATCGAGCGTTGGAGATTTTGTCTAGGTAGGCACATTCAGTTTTTGGCGGGTTTTTCATCACAGAGGACATGTGACAGACGATTGCGTTTGTTGTTAGACAAAGATTTTTTGAGCCGACATATGGTGATATATGGTGTGCCGAGTGTGTACCAGTTAACGAGAAAATCGAAAGCGCTAATATGTGCAAATCAAAGACAGGAGCGAATTAAAATCGACCAAATAACACATGATGTTGAAGTTTTAGATACGGCAATATGCTTTATAAAATCTTTAAGTTTAAATCCAACGGACATAAAAACAGAAAAACAGTTACATCAAGAAGACGGTTTTGGCGAGCGAGCGCATCACCCAGATTTTATTTTTACAAAATATAAAAAAACATATTGCGTTGAGGTTGAATTATCTTTAAAAGCTAAAGCAAGATTAGAAAAAAATATCAAATCAAATTTTCTTGAATTTGATACACAGATTTGGGTTGTTGATGAAAGAACACCTAAATTACTTTGTCTTTTAGAAGAATTCAAAATGTCATATTCGAATATTGAAATTATAAGCGTTGAGGAAGTGAAAGAAAATGGAACACTTAAATTTATTAATTAGTATTGTAAATCGGCATGAGGGCGCATCCAGTGGCTTCTATTATTGCATTGTGGATTGTGCCTATAATCATAATTGTAATAGAATTAACGAAAACATACCATATTAATCTAATTTATAATTTTCGCAAGGAGTTGAAACGAATCAGAATGACACACTTTGATAAAAACAGCAATTCCTTAAATTCGACATTAATCGGCAAAAATATGAGTAAGAAACCTATTTACACGCCGGATGACGCAAAGCATATATTTATATGTGGCACTACCGGAAGTGGAAAGACTGTAGCCTTGTCCAATTATATTCAAAGTGGCATTGAAAAAGACTATCCTCTTTTAATAATTGACGGCAAAGGCGATACTGGATCAGGGTCTATATATGATATTGTGAAAAGGCTAAAGGGCAATAAACGCTTATATGTAGTTAATTTAACAAATCCCTTAAAATCCGACTTTTACAATCCTTTTCAAAACGCTACACCAACCATTGCTAAAGATATGCTAATAAACTTAACGGACTGGTCAGAGGAGCATTACAAACTAAATACAGAAAGATATTTACAAAGGCTGTTACAAATGCTTATACAAAACGATATACAACTATCATTTAAAAGCATTATAAGTCATATGAGTACAGAAAAATTTTCTAAATTGAGTAGTGAACTTTTAAAGAAAGAATTAATCAGTAAAGATGAGCACTTAGATAATATGGCAATGGTAAAGACAAGCGGTAAAATTTCTGAAGGTGCTTTTGCAAGGTTTAGTTTGCTGGCAGAAAGTGAGTTAGGCTACATATTTAATGAAATGGGTATTGATATTTACACAGCGTTAGAGGAAAAAGCGATTATACTATTTATATTAAATCCTCTTATTTTCCCTGAAATGTCACCATTAATAGGCAGGTTGCTCTTGATTGACAGCAAAAAAGCATTAAGTAAAATGTTTGGCAGAAATGATGGTAGAATATTTTTTATTATGGACGAAATAAATTCCTATGCTTCTCCAGTGCTGATCGATCTTGTTAATAAAAGTAGGAGCGCAAATATCACCTGTATTTTAGCAACGCAGAGCCTTTCAGACTTAGATTTCGCCGTTGGTGATGCATTCAAGGAGCAGATTATAGAAAACTGCAACAACTATATTGTCATGCGCCAAAACAGTTCTGTAAATGCCGAACACTGGGCTAATATATTAGGCACACGAAACACAATGGAAGTTACCTATCAATTACAACAGCAGGGACTTAATACCTCTGCTACTGGGTTTGGCTCTGCTAAAAGGGTCAGAGAATTTTTCTATCATCCCGACGACATCAAAACCCTAAAAACAGGACAAGGAATTATTTTATCTAAAGACAGCAATTTTCATAGCAAAATACAAATCAACAAACCAGATTTTGAAAGGCGGAATTAAAATAAGTAAAATAAAGCAGTATTTCAAGAAGTTTAAAGATAAAGCAGTAAAAATAAGTAAGCAGTTTTATGAGTTAATAAAAAAATGCATATTCCGGTTTTTAGAATCACATAAAATAGACTTGTCTAAAGTAAAAAAGAACACACTTGAATTCTACCGAAAAAATCCGATATACTTTGTGTGTTCTCTGATTTATTATGTGCTTGCCAGCCTATGGCTGGGAGGAACCATATTTAGCTTTATAATTGTGCTTTTCTTTTATGCAGTGTCGATTATTGTCGTATTTTCTCCATTGGGTGAAAAACTCCTTCGATTGCTAAATCGGGTCAGGCGATTAGAAACTAATCAAGAAAAAGAATATTTACGTCCGATTTTTGAAGAAGTTTACACAGAAGCAAAGGCGAAAAATCCGGAATTAGGGCATATTGAAATTTGTGTCATAGACCAAATGACAGTAAATGCTTGTGCAATGGGAAAACACACGATTGGCGTAACGAAAGGTGCAATGGAAACATTCACAGAAGACCAACTAAAAGCAGTTTTGGCACATGAAATTGCACACATTTTAAATTTAGACACAATTGCGATCTTGTACACAATTGTAGGAAATGGCATTTTTACTGTTTTTGTTGTTATCTCAAAATTCTTTTTAAATTTGGTCGATATAGTGGGAGAAGCATTTACACAAAAGGGTATTGTCCGCTTTTTCTGCGCTCTTACAAGATTTATGTTTAATGCTCTTGTTTTTGTGCTTATGTTTTTTATGCAGGTCGTAATTGCAATTAATAGCCGTAAAAATGAATTCAGAGCCGATAACTACGCTTACGCGATCGGTTATGGCTCTGAAATGATTGATAGTTTGTATCTGCTTGAAAAAATCAATCTGGGAGATAACAGTACAATTATTCAAAAAATGATTGCCAGTCACCCGAGAATTACGCAACGTATTGAGCGACTTGAAATGCTGACAGAAAAGGAAAATAACATTGATTGAATAATGAATGCAAATAGACTTAAATCCCTTTAATAATTTTGTTCTTATTTACATGATTTAAAAGCTCTTTTGACATATCAAATATCATGTTAATTTCTTCACTTGTACGCCCTTTTAGAAGCATATCAAATTCTTCTCTTTTGGAATTTGATATGCTTTTTTCTGTATTGTCAAGTAATTGGTCTGTTGTAACGTTTAAAGTTTTAGCAAGGTTGTAAACTGTTTCCAAGCTCGGTTTTCTTACTCCGCCCTCAACCTGACTGACAAATACAGGAGAAATGTCAATGCGTTCTGCCAACATTTCTTGTGTTAATCCTCGTGCTTTTCTTGCACTTTTTATATTCTTACCTAAAGCCTTATAGTCCATATGTATTCACCTCTTCATTATATAGTTAACACATATTAGCTTACAGCTTATGAAGATAAAAATTAATATATTAATAGCTAACCAACCGTTGCTTATAGGATAAGTTTGTGTTATAATGCTTGTAAATTGTTGATTTCGACTTTTTATGAGGAATTTTATTGAAAAAAATGTTGTTTTGTTAGACAACATGATATAATTAAAAGAAATTAGGTTTAGGGGGAATACAAATATGCAAATAAAAATGTGGGTAAAAAATAAGAAAATAGTTTTATTGTTTTCTGTTATAGTGGTCGTTTTCTTAGTTTCTATTGCCTTCTTAACATTTTTTATATTCAACAACTCAAGCCAAAATGGTTTTGTTCCATCAAGAGATGCAGAATACTATGTGGCTGACGATGCGTATTCTAGTTTCACACCAACAAATCATATAAAATATAATGAAAAAGGGCTGCCTTATATTAATAATGAGATTATTATTGTGGCAAAGGAAGGCGTTTCAAAAAATGATATAGATGTATTGGTTAAAAAATATGATGGAAACATTATTGGATATATGGCATATATAAACGAATATCAAATAAGGCTAAAAAATGAGTATAGTTACAATGAATTAATTGCTATTATGGATGAAATTTCAAAAAGTCCATTAGTTGATAACGCAAAAAAAAATATAGTATTACCATCATTTGTTCCAGATAGTATAAATCGGACAATGAAAATAAAAAAAGAAAACTGGGGGATAAAAGCCATTAATGCTGATAAGGCTTGGAAATATACTGACCTTATGCAACCAATAAATGTTGGTATTATCGATACTGAATTTCAAGAAGATCATGAAGATTTAAAATTCATCCAAAACCCATTAGGTAATATATTAGTAAACGAAAAAAAAAGAGATTCACATGGAACACATGTAGCGGGCATAATTGGTGCAAATCATAATGGTTTTGGAGTTGATGGTGTTTCTCCGACTGCACAACTATATGCAACTTCTGTTTTTGGGATGGATTCTACAATAACAAAAATTAAAACCTCGTTGTATTATTTGATTCATGAAAAACAAGTAAAATTAGTTAACATTAGTTTGAGTAATGACTTGATAGAATTTTCAGCATATAATGGCAACGACAATGCTAATAAAATATTAGATGAAAGTGCAACTGAGATTTCAAAATTGCTTTCAATACTAATAAATGACAAATTTGATTTTTTGATATGTAAGTCGGCAGGGAATCAAGGGGATTTCCAAACAAATTCTTCTGGGTATAGATATAGCTACTTATCCATAGATGAATTTAATAAAATGTCAGATGAAGAAAAAATTGAACTAGGTGGATACTATGAATATAAAAAAGATAATGAGGGTCGTTATTGTGGTGTGAAAGACTCTAACAGCGTTATTTCCCGTATTAAAGAAAAACAGATTATAGATAGGACTATTGTTATTGGTGCAATGCAAAAAGATAAAAATTGGAATTATAGCCTTACTAAGTTTAGTCAAGTTGGAAATAGGGTCGATGTTGTAGCCCCAGGTGACGATATTTGTAGCACTATAAGAAATAATAGCTATGATAACTGGCCAGGCACCTCAATGGCTTCACCTCATGTTGCAGGTGTTGCTGCAATGATGTATGCAGTAAACCCTAATTTAACAGGCG
>JAVBUL010000003.1:0-3347 GCA_031555415.1 Lachnospiraceae bacterium
CCCGTTTGGTGGCAAAATCTTATTCTTATCTGGGACAATATTTGCAGTCGGCACATTTAATGTTCTTCCAATTGCCCTTCCATGAATCACTTTACCTATTATGGAGTATGGTCTTTCAAGCATCTTTGTTACTTGCTCCATTTCTCCCTCTAATATCTTTTGCTTTATTATACTGCTACTTATAATATTCCCATCATATGTAATTTTACTGATAGCATACACTTCAAAGCCAAACTCTTTTCCTTTTTTATCCAGAAGCTCTATATCTCCAATTCTTCCTTTTCCGAATTTAAAATCATTGCCACATATAACCTTCTTTACTCCTAACTTTTCCACAAGCACTTCCTCTATAAACTGATGTGCTTCGTAATTAAGTATCCCTGACTCGATAGGAAATACTATTAAAACTTCTACTCCAAGCTTTTCAAACAACAATGTTTGCTCTTCAATAGTGTAAATATACATAAACTTTTCGTTCTCAAATACTGCTCTTGGAGAAAGTGAAAAAGTAAATACCAGTGGAATTAGTCCATTTTCTTTCTCACTTGAAAGGTTCTTTATTATCGCTCTATGTCCTTTATGCAAACCATCAAACTTTCCAAGTGCCACCGCTGTATTATCTAGTTTTAACTTATCAATTGCTTCTATAGTGTCAATTATTTGCATTAATTATCGCTCCCTAAAAACATCTTTTCTGGCTTT
The DNA here is from genome assembly GCA_031555415.1 of Lachnospiraceae bacterium. GTDB lineage: Bacteria > Bacillota > Clostridia > Lachnospirales > Lachnospiraceae > CAG-303. The sequence goes on from JAVBUL010000003.1 coordinate 703, forward strand.
ATAATTCTTCTTTCTTGATAATATTTATAAACTCCCAAAAAGTTATCTAAATCATCGTAAACAGTCAACAACTCTTCATCTTCTAAATCTACCATACTACAATACTTTTCATCATATTGTATTGGGTTACCATTATATAAAAATCTACTACCTTCCTTTGTAGTATTTACTTTTTTTATGTCCTCAAATATTTTGCTTACAGGAATAATAAACTTATCTATTTCCTCTGTTTTTACTTTTTCCTCTACTTCACTTAAAGTAAGAGCATCCTTTATATAAAAACGTTCAACCTTCGTTCTTACTAAATCTTCCATACAAGCATATGTTCCAAGTTTTTCACCTATATCATTACATAATGTAAGTATATATGTACCCTTAGAACACGATACTTCCATTGTTACTTTCGGAAAATCAATTTCCAGAATATTAATTTCATGGATAATTACCATTCTAGCTTGTCTTTCAATTGTAATTCCCTCTCTTGCAAGCTCATATAACTTTTTACCATTTACTTTTAACGCACTATACATAGGTGGAATTTGATTATATTCGCCCAAGAAAGACATAATTGTAGTTTTTAAAAAATCATCATCTATTTCTTCACGTAACTCTTCCACTGATTTATTTGACTTATTTATAATATTTCCTGATATATCCTGAGTATCCGTAGATAGCCCTAATAACATAACAGCTTTATATGTCTTTGACTTATCAGTAAGCATATCGCAAAGTTTTGTACCTTTACCAAGACATACCGGTAATACTCCTGTTGCATCTGGATCCAATGTACCTGTATGTCCTATTTTTTTTTGCTTTAAAATACCTCGCAACTTTGCAACTACGTCATGCGAGGTAAATCCTTTTTCTTTATATACATTTATTATTCCATTATACATTCTGCTCATTCTCCATAAGCTGCTCTTCTATACGTCTGCATAAGTTATTGATAACATCATGTGATGTACCTTTCATTTCACAACCTGCAGCCATCACATGACCGCCTCCACCAAAATAAGAAGCAACTGCGTTAACATCAATAAAATCCTTTGAACGTAAGCTCACCTTATATTTCATTGGTGCTGATTCATACATTAAAATTGCACATTCCACACCCTTTGTAAGTCTTAACTGTTCAACAATACCACCTAATTCTTTAGTTGATACTCCATAAAATTCCATTTCTTCCTGTGATACTACCGAAAATATACACTTTTTATCTAAGATAAGAATACTTTCTAATAAAGCTCTTCCTAATATTTGATTTTGATTATATGTATTTTCATAAAATCCTTTATCAATTATTGATGGAAAATCTATGCCTTTATCTATGAGTCTGCCTGCTACACACATTGTATGAGCAGTTGTTGACTTATATTTAAACACACCTGTATCATGTACAATTCCAGTGTACAATGCTGTAGCTGTATTAATTGAAATTTTGCTATCATCAAGCATATCGTATACAACTTCACTTGCAGAGCTCACCCCTGGAAGTACATGATTCACTTTACCAAAATTTCTATTGCTTATATGATGATCAATGTTAATATTATTCTCTGTGGCAAAAAATTCATTTTTCGCCACACCTATTCTTTCAGAATCACTGACATCTATTGACATAAACAAGTCAAAATCCTTATCTTTAACTTCATTTTCTATCTTATCTACATTGTAAATATAATTGAAATTCTCTGTTATCTCTTCCAAGTAAACATGTACTTCAATATCGCTATAATTTTCAGTTATATAGTTATATAAACCCATGCATGAACCGACACAATCTCCATCAGGTCTAACATGCCCTGCTATAGCCATTTTTTTTACATTAACAAGGATATCTTCTAATTTCAATATTGTACCACCTTTCGAATCCTATATATTATTCGTCATCATCAGATATAGTTGAATTAACATCCTCTATTAACTTTGACATGTTTACTCCGTATTCAATAGATTCATCCAATACAAATGTTATCTGTGGTGTATTTCGTAGATTTATACTAGATGCTAATTGTCTTCTAATAAACCCTTCAGCACTCTTTAATCCTGCTATCGTATCCTTTTTTTCCTCTTCATTGCCCAATACACTAATATAAGCTTTTGCAAATTTAAGGTCTGGAGTAACATCAACAGCTACCACACTTGTCATAGTTTTAATTCTAGGATCTTTAATCTCATTTCTGATTATATTGCTTAATTCATGCTGTACTTCAGCATTAACTCTTACATTTTTTATACTGTTTTTTCTCATTATCTAGGTACCTCTACCATAATATATGCTTCTACAATGTCTAACTCAGCGACATCATTAAATTTTTCAAATACCAAACCACATTCATATCCTGTTTTTACTTCTTTAACATCATCTTTAAATCTCTTAAGAGATGCTAATGGTCCTTCGTATACGAGTTTTCCTTCTCTTGTAATTCTTACACTACATCCCCTTTGGAACATTCCATCAAGTATATATGAACCTGCAATTGTACCAATTCCTGATGCCTTAAATAACTGACGAATTTCAGCATGACCAATTACTTTTTCTTTATAAATTGGATCTAACATACCTTTTATAGCTGCAGTAATATCTTCAATAGCATTGTAAATAACTCTATATAATCTAATATCTACATTTTGAACATCAGCCC
>JAVBUL010000057.1:0-11690 GCA_031555415.1 Lachnospiraceae bacterium
AATATCATTGCTTAGATATAAAAAGAGCCAGTTACGAGAAGCACTCAGTTCATGCGGTATAGGTGATAAATATTCAAAATTATATGTTAAAAACATAATTGGCGACATAATTGATAATAAAGTACTTGATAAACAAAATTATAACAAAGTAATACCTTTTAACAATTCTAGTATATTAAGTGCTAGAGAGAAATTTGATATTTTACTTCACTATTATTATAAAGACTATAAGACAATGGCATTAGAAAAAATTATAGAAGATATAAGGAGCATATGTGGGGATGTTATTGTTAGTGTTGGGAAGATTAGTAAAGAAGATATCGAAAAGCTATATGTACAAAAGGATATAGTACTTAGAGAAAATGATAAGAGAGAAATAATAGTACAACGCATATATTCAGCATATCGAGGATTGGGAATAATAGATGAAATAAGAGATATGCAGATTGATGGTGTTTCAGGGGGAGTATCAGGTGAAAGAGGAAATCTTAAAAATGCATGGATATTTTACAAAGGAATGACTGTACATTTAAGTTTCCTTGATTTCGAAACGGAAGAAGAGCTTGAGCGTATTTGTATGAATATTTACAGATATGGTAATCCAGGTCAGTTATCAAAATCAAAAGGATATATAGTGAATGAAATGAAAGATAACTCCAGAGTAGTGGTTGTAAGACCGCCATTTTCTGAAAGCTTTGCATTTTTTGTAAGGAAGTTTGATACCATTGAGTGCAAAGATATTTCGGAACTTCTTACAGATAAAGGAAAAAATCTTGCCATAAAGACTATAAAATGGATTATTAAAGGTTGTCAGGTTACAGCAGTTACAGGTGCACAAGGAGTTGGAAAAACTACATTACTTATGTCATTAATAGGTTTTATTCTTCCTTCATATACTTTGAGAATACAAGAGATGGCATTTGAACTGCATTTAAGAGAGACATATCCGGATAGAAATATTTTGACATTCAGAGAAACAGATGAAATAAGCGGTCAAATAGGATTAGATTTACAAAAAAAGACAGATGGTTCAGTTAATATTCTTGGTGAAGTAGCTTCTATAGAAGTGGCATCATATCTTATTCAAATGTCTCAAACAGGTTCTTTATTTACAATCTTTACTCATCATGCAAAAACAACAGGAAGCCTTATTAAGTATATGAGAAATAGCTTATTATCAAGCGGTCTATTCAGAGATGAAGGCATCGCTACAGAGCAGGTAACAGATGCAATAAGATTTGACATACATATGGAAAAGGATATATATGGTCATAGGTATATAGAAAGAATTACAGAAATAGTAAGAACAGATGATAAAGGGGGATACTGCTTAAATGATATTGTTGTTTTTGAGGATGGTGAATATAAACAAAACAAGCAAATATCAAAAGCAGTAAGAAATGATATTTTGAAAAGGCTTTCAAAAGAGGATAAGGAGGAGTTTCTTAATGAATAATTTTCTGTATAGATTTAGCAAAAATTTCTTTATAACATCAGAAATGACAAGAAAAGTTGAAAGCAAAATATCTATATTATATCCTGCAAACAGGTTATCAATAATAGCTCAAACAGAAAAGTATTTATTTAAGATTTACTTACTTGTAATTTCTCTTATTTTTATATTAATGTTGTTTGCAGAATTTTCAATATATTATTCAGTGGTTATAGGAATAGTTATATATGCACTTATTAATTCTAGTATTTATGCAGGATTATATAAATTAGAATTAAAACTACTATATCAGCTAGAAAGATTTATAGTGGAAATAAGATATAATTATCAGTTTGATGGAATGATAGAAGAGTCTATTGAAAACGCAATAAATAGCGCTCCTTTTGAAATGGCATTGCATGGGCAACAAATAGCTATGCGATTAAAAGATACATATTTAAAAAATATAGATGATTATAAAGAGATTGCTCCCAATAATTATTTTTTGACATTCTACTCATTGTGCCTAACGGTTATGAAATATGGTGATAAAAAAATAGATGATGAATCATTATTTTTAAAGAACCTTGCATGTTTAAAGGAAGATATAAATATTGAGATACTAAAGAGAAAGAAAATTATAAATTCTTTTATGGGATTGCAAGGTTTAACTATTCTTCCTATATTCACAATAAAGCCAATAGAGTATTGGGCATTAGCAAATATGCCTGAGTTATCAGAAAGCTATATGGGTACATTTGGCATAGTATCAACTATAGTACTCTCACTTATAACTATTACTGTTTATAAGGTTATAGAATCATTAAAACTTCCTTTTTCACAGGAGCGATATAAGAGCAGATGGGTAGAGGTGTTAGTAGAAAACAGAATGGTGAATAAAATTACAATAAAGTATTTAAGAGCAACATATAAAAGCTCAGAGAGACTAAACAAGTTATTAAAAAGTATGGTTTATCCTTATGATGCAAAAGAATTTTTGGTACGAAATGTAGTACTTTCTTTTACCTTTAGTGTTCTAGCTTTTATAGTGGCTTTGAGCATTGGTTTTTCAGTTTCAACAGCTACATTAATATTTTTTATGAGTATATTTATATCGTTTGCCATGGGATATATAAGTTTGATTGTTAAAAGGCAGATAATAATAATGAATACAGAAGATGAAATTGTAAGATTTCAAGCAGTTATTTTAATGCTTATGTATATTGACAAAATAAGTACACAGCAGTTATTGGGAGCAGTAAGCGATTTTGCAGTGATATTTAAAGAAGATATAAATGGACTAATAAGAGGATTGTCATACAAAGGGAAAAAGATATTTGAAGAGTCTAAAAATAAAACACAATTTCTACCGTTTGCCAAGCTTTTAAATGGCTTTATCGCATGTGATACACTGCCGATATGTAAAGCATTTCAAGATATAGATTCAGACAGAAAGTATTATATTGAAAAACATAGACAGGAAAGCGAAGAAATTATCGAAAGAAAATCAGCAATAGCAAAAACATTAGCATATGTACCGTTATGCTTGGTTATTATTATTAAGTTGATTATACCTTTTGTTGTTGAAGGAATTAGCAGATTGAGCATTAATGGAATGCAAATATAAATTTAATTTATGGAGGATAAAATGGAAAATTCACTTAAGGGTTTAATTTTAGCAGCAGGAACGATTATTACATGTGTGGTAATATCATTGGGCTTTTTTATTTCAAGAGAAGCAAAGGAAACTGCATCTAATGGAGCAAATCAAATTAATAAACTAAATTCAGAGTTTGTTGAAAGCGATAAGGTGATATATGATGGTGCCACAGTATCAGGAAGTGAAGTTATAAATGTTATTAAGAAAATGAAAAATGAAAAAGTAGGTGTTTATGTATCTACAAAGAAATCCAAGACATATTATATATATTCATTTAGTTTAAGCGATGGAGAGCTACAAAATGAGACAAGTAGTGATTATCAGGAAGCGCTTGTTTCAACGAATACCAAATATATAAATCCGTATGCGAATTTTGAAGGTAAGATTATTAGAGATAAGAATGATGTAATTACAGGAATTGCATTTAGTCAGTAAAGGAGTTTTATGGAAGATACAGTACACTGGACGATGACACAGGTTTTGGGTATTATTTTGTTTGTTTTCTCACTTACAATCTTGATTTTTTATTATAACAATTTTATAAAAATAGAAAATGTAATTATAGATATGCCAAAGGATGAGGCTATTATTGATTTATCGTATTATAAGGAGGGAAAAAATTATTGAACGAAACATTTAGTACAGTTATAGCTATATTATTATGTGTATTTCTTATGATAATTGCTCCGGTTCAGAATATGAAGGATAGTAATAACAGAATAGAACAAACTTATATTCAAAGTAAAATAACAAACTTTGTTGAAAACTCAAGAAATACAGGGATAATATCAAAAAAGCTTCTTGAAGATTTGTACTCATCTATATATGGTCTTTTAAGAGGATATAAAGTAAGTATTGTACATTCTACTTACATAGAAAATGAAACAGGCATTAACGACTTTATCGATAATAACTATTCTGCACAGATAAATGAGATACTAGAGCAAGAACAAAGATATTTAATGAAGCATAATGACTATTTAAATATAACAGTTACATCATATGCAGATGATATAGTAGCTGTTTATGGCGGGGGCATAAAAAGGGAGGGGAGTAGCATAAATAATGAAACTAAGTGATTTTTCGATAGTGTTTAGTATCATAGCATTATGCTTATTCACCATAACAGATATAAAAAATGAGTTACTTTATAAAAATATTATAGAAAATGCCAGATATAACAATATATTTGATAATGCTGTCGAGGATGCATTAAGAGCAGGATTTAAAGATATAGATAGTAACGGTAAACCAATAATAGATAAAGAAGAAGTGGTGAACTATCTTTTTAAAGAGTTATCAATGTCATTTAACTTAAATACATTTATGGAGGATTACTATTATGATGTTGTTAGAGTTATGATAATAACGACGGAAGAAGGTTTTTGCTGTTACAATTTTGCTGAAAATAAATTTGATAAACTGATAAATTATTCTAATGGTATTGAGACTAAGCATGAAGACAAGATAAATCAAATGCTATTATTTATAGAAGATAACTATAATATTTTACAGTACATACCCTATAATAATGGAGAGGATAATATAAATACTATAGAAAATTATAGCCTTTTACTTTTATATGAAGGGTACGATAACATAATAGGTGGGAAAAATTATTATAACTATTGCTTTTCGGGAGCAGCTATCCAAGTAAATACTACACTGTCAGAGTAGTAAGCAACTAAAAAAGGACATTTATTGTAATGTCACAATGAATGTCCTTCAAGTTTATTTAGCTGTTTCTATATACATGTACTTTGTTTATACGGTTCTTTTCAACAGATTCAACAATAAGTGTAAGTTCATCTGTTGTAACTTTGTCACCTTCTGTAGCAAGTCTGTCAAGCTGTTCGAGAATAAAACCGCCAAGTGAATCGTTATCCCCTGCTTCAAGAGTAGTACCTAACTCATCATTAAAATCATCTAGATTCATTTGACCTTCTACAAGAAATTCGTTTTCATTTATAACTTTAATTGAATCTTCTTCGTCATAATCATATTCATCACGAATATCGCCAACAATTTCTTCGATTAAGTCCTCTATAGTAATAAGTCCTGTAGCAGCACCATATTCATCAAGAACAATGATAATGTTTATAGCGGCTGTTTTCATTTCTAACATAAGGTCAGATAAATTTTTATGCTCATATGTATAATATGCTTGACGTAAATAATCTTTTATATTAAAAGATTCTCCTGATTTATAAAGTAATAAGTCTTTTACATTTATAATTCCAATAACATTGTCAGTTGAATCACTGTAAACAGGAAATCTGGTATATTTGTGCTCTCTAAAAATTGCAAGAAGCTCATCATATGATGATTTTATATCAATCATACACATATCAATTCGTGGAATCATAACATCTTTTGCTAAAGTGTCACCAAAGTCAAAAACATTTTTAATCATTGCTCTTTCTTCTTTTTCAATAACACCTTCTTCATGACTGACATCAACGATAGTTCTTAGTTCACCTTCTGTTATAGTGGCCTGCTTTTTACTTGGATCAACACGAAGTATAAACATAATAAGCATGGAAAGCTTATTTATTATGAAGATAACAGGTGTTAATAGCCAAATGATAAAATATATTATTCGTGCGTATTTTAGTGAAAGTGTTTCGGAATAGAGAGTTGCCAATGTTTTTGGTGTGATTTCACCAAAAATCAAAATAATAACGGTTAATACACCGGTTGCAATACTTACAGCAAAATTACCCCAAAGTTCTTGTGCAATTACTGTCATAAGAGATGAGGCTGATATATTGACTATATTATTTCCGATAAGTATGGCGCTTAACATTTTTCCAGAGTTATCAAGAAGTTTAAGTACAATACTTGCAGATTTATTTCCATCATCTGCTAATGATCTCATACGGATTTTGTTCACTGTCGTTAAGGCAGTTTCAGCTGATGAAAAGAATGCAGATAACATAATTAAAATTAACACCAGCATAAGTTTAGTTTCGGGTCCCAATTGGAAAATCACTCCTTTATTATTTATTTGTAGATACAATTATATAAGAATAAGTAAATACTGTCAATAAAACCGATTAAATAGTTCTATTAAAAAATAATAAACATAAATTACTATAGAAAGAAAATTATTAAAAGGAGAAGGTTAAAAAAATATGGATAAGAAAGTAAATATAAAAGATATTGTTTTGCCGGTTTTAAAAACGGTTTTAGCAGTATCTATTGTAACAGGAGTATTGTTAGTTATATTCGCCTTTCTGTTATATAAGTTTAGATTTGGTGATAAGGTTGTAGACGGTGGAATTATAACAATTTATTTCTTGGCTAATTTAGTAGGTGGACTGATAATAGGAAAAGCAAAAGAGCAAAGGAAGTTTATTTGGGGATTGGTTGTAGGACTTACATATTTCTTTATACTTTCAGTAATATCATTTATGGTTACAGGAGTATTCTTTGCAAATGGAGTGCCTGCTATTGTAGCACTTTTAGCTTGTTCAATAGGTGGAACTCTTGGTGGAATGCTAAGTTAAATAAAAAATATTCTAAAAGAAATGTAGATTTAACATAAATTTAACATTAAAAAATGCATAGCTGTTGTAAAATAGAAATGTATGTTAAATTTTTTAACAAAAGAAACATACTTTAACACTTGATTTTTGAGAAAGGTGAAGAGGTATATTAAATCATGGATATATTTAGTGTATTGACGATGTTGGGAGGACTTGCATTATTTCTATATGGAATGAATGCTTTGGGAGCCGGACTAGAGAAATTATCTGGAGGAAAACTAGAAAAAATACTGGAAAAACTGACGGCTAATCCTATTATGGCAGTATTGTTGGGAGCTGGAGTTACAGCGGCGATTCAATCATCATCGGCAACTACGGTAATGGTAGTAGGCTTTGTAAATTCAGGTATTATGAAACTAAGGCAAGCTGTGTATATCATTATGGGTGCCAATGTAGGTACTACAATTACATCATGGATATTAAGTTTATCTGGAATAGAGGGTGGCAATTTTTTAGTAAAAATGCTTAAGCCAACTTCGTTTTCGCCAATATTGGCAGTTATAGGTGTTATTTTTCTTCTGTTTTCAAAAAAAGAAAAGAGAAAAGATATTGGTGGAATTCTAATAGGCTTTGCTATATTAATGTTTGGTATGGATACTATGAGTGGAGCAGTAGCACCACTTGCAGAGGTACCTGAATTCACAAATGTTTTAACGATGTTTTCAAATCCGATATTTGGAATGCTTGCAGGTGCTTTGCTTACAGCAGTTATTCAAAGTTCTTCAGCATCAGTTGGTATTTTACAAGCTTTATGTGCTACAGGAGCCATAACATATGGTTCAGCTATTCCGATAATAATGGGACAAAACATAGGTACTTGTGTTACAGCGATTTTATCATCTGTAGGTGCTGGGAAAAATGCAAAAAGAGCAGCATTAGTTCATTTTTATTTTAATTTAGTAGGAACATCAGTATTTATGATTGCATTCTATTTGTTAAATTCGTTCCTGAAATTTGGATTCTTGACAAATTCATCTAATGAAATGGGTATTGCAGTTGTTCATAGTGCGTTTAATGTTGGAGCAACATTGTTACTATTACCATTTGCAAGAGGGTTAGAAAAACTTGCATGCATAACTATCCGTGATAATCAGGACGAAGAGGAAAATAAAGAGAATAAAGAGTTTAGAACACTTGATGCACGTTTTCTAGATGTTCCAGGTCTAGCTATTGAACATTGTAAGAAAGTAACAAGAAACATGGCTGAGATTTCTAAAGAATGTATTTTTAAAGCAATGGATTTGATGGAGCAGTATGATGAAGAAAAAGCAGAAGAAGTACGAATACTAGAAGACCGAGTAGATAGATATGAAGATGAGCTTGGAACTTACTTAGTAAAGTTAAGCAGTAGAAGCTTAAATGAAAGTGATAGTAAGACCTTGTCAGTGTTATTACACTGTATAGGTGATTTAGAAAGAATATCAGATCATGCAATCAATATTCAAGAAGCAGCAAAAGAAATGAATGATAAAGGAATTATTTTTTCAGAAAAAGCAGGTAAGGAACTTAAGATATTTGGACAGGCTGTAAAAGATATCGTTGAGCTAACTTGTAAGGTTTTTGAAAAAGATGATACTTTATTAGCTAAGCAGGTTGAGCCACTTGAAGAATTGATAGATGATTTAAATAAAGAATTGAAAAAACGTCATGTTAGAAGACTTCGTGAAGGAAAGTGTACAATAGAGCTAGGTTTTATCTTTTCAGATATAACAACGAACTATGAAAGAGTGTCAGATCATTGTTCAAATATAGCTGTATCACTTATTCAAATTAAAGAAGACTCATACGAAACACATGGTTATCTGGAAGCAATAAAACATGATGAAGAAAATTTCAAACAAATGTATAAAAAATATGTGGAAGAATATAAGCTTCCTTAGAACAAAATTACAAAGTTTTTATTCATCAAAAAAGTCAACACGCAGGTGTTGACTTTTTTGAACAAGTTAAACTATAAGCCGGGTTCTGTAATTGATGATCATCTATCTAGTTTTGACGTCACCGTCAAAATCAAGCGACCTACCCGAAAGTATAAGCGGGCAACTTACTTTCTGTTCGGTCTTGCTTCGAGTGGGGTTTACATATGCCCTGTCTGTTACCAGCCAGGCGGTAGTCTCTTACACTGCCCTTCCAACCTTACCATATCAACATAAGTCGATAGGCGGTATATTTCTGTTGCACTTTCCTGAGAGTCACCTCTACCAGACGTTATCTGGCACTCTGCCCTATGAAGCCCGGACTTTCCACACCTGCTACCTTTCGGTATTGCAGCCGCGATCATCCATCTAACTTGCATTAAATATGATATCATGATAATTTTTTTTAATCAATAAAAACTTTATTAACAAAATGGATTATCTTTTTGTTGTCGAAATTGGCTGAAAAGTATATAATAGATATAAAATAGAGTGTTAAGTTATCAAAAAGAGTGTGAAAGGAAATATATCAATGAAAAAACCAACGTTATTTTTGGTATCTGATTCAACCGTACAGTATTATGAGGAGTGTTTTTTTCCTCAAACAGGCTGGGGTCAGGTACTATGCAATGAATTTATCGGAAGTGAAAATCTAGTTGAACACGAAGCCGATAATTGTTCTTATCCACAAGCGAGAGTATATGAACTTCCCGAAATAATCATAGAAAATCGCTCAATAGGGGGTAGAAGTTCCCGTTCATTTATTGAAGAGGGAAAATTTGAAGAAATAGTAAATGTATTAGATGAAAATGATTATATGATGGTTCAATTTGGTCATAATGATTCAACTCTAACAAGGCCAGAACGTTATGTATCATCAGAAGATTTTCATATTTACATACAAAAGTATATTGATGTATGTAAAGAAAAAGCTGCTCAGTGTATATTAGTAACACCTGTAGCAAGAAGAAATTGCGCTGATACTGAGCATTTCGAGATTAGTTTTAAAGAGTATCGTGATGTAATGATAAGTATGGCAGGAGAACAAAACTTACCGCTTATTGATTTAGGAAGGGTTAGTACAGAGTACTTAAATAGTATAGGAAGCGAAGAAAGCAAGAAGCTATATTTACATGCAAAAAAAGGTGAATACCCAAATGGTGATTATAGTGAAGGCGTATCAGATGATACACATCTTAGCGAGTACGGAGCGAAAATATACGCTCATATGGTGTCAGACTTAATAAAAGAAAATGTATTATTACAAGACTTCGCAAAAAACTATTTAAGATAGCAATTGATAAACTAAGGTTTAAAAAAGTTATTGAATTTAAGTATGTGTAATGTTATAATATACTTAACAAGACAGCCGGATGGTAGGAGTTATCTACTCATTCCGGAATGTTGTAGCTATTTGGAATAGTCGTCAACTTTCGAGGGAGGACGGCTATTTCTTTTTTTTAGAAACTAAAGTAATGATTGCGCAGAGCATTATTACAAATATAAATAATTCACTGTATGTAATCATAAGCACCACTCCTTCCTTAAAACTCGGAATGAGTATTAACCGTCCACCGGCCGCCTGGTTAAGAATTATATAATCAACCAAGAACGAAAGAATCGTTGTTCAAAATAGCAGCGATTCTTTCGTTTTTTACTATGTAAGATTTATCTATTATAAAGGAAACAGCAAGGCTAAAGGATGTAATACTAAATAGTTCACCAATCTTTAGCACAACACAGGGCGAACTATTTTTAATTCGTAAGATATAAAGCGAGCCAAGTAGTGGCAGTTAATCAAGAATTGCTAGCAATTCTTGCATAGTTCGCCGCCGGGCGAACTATTTTTAACATGTTCTTAACATGAACTCGCTTTCAGATTTAACACTAATAAAATATATTAACAAAGTAATCGCAAGATAAATTAAAACAGTTAAATGCGTATAATAAGACGCATACTATCAAACAAAGAGTTGATGGTAAGAATGGAGGAATAATGAGAAAATCAAAGAAATTCTTAGCTGCCTTACTTACAGTGGTAGCAGTAACAACATGTTTCACAGGATGTGGAAACGATGACGAAGGAACAGGAGTATCAGATAAAGCAATCACAGTTATTACACGTGAAGATGGTTCTGGTACAAGAGGCGCATTTATAGAGCTTTTCAAAATTGAAGAAAAAAATGCTGATGGCGAAAAAGTAGATAACACAATTGATACAGCAGAAGAAACAAATAGTACAGCAGTTATGATGACAACAGTAAACGGAAATAATGCAGCAATCGGTTATGTATCACTTGGTTCATTAGATGCAACAAAGGTAAAAGCATTACAGGTTGATGGAGTTGATGCAACAGTAGATAATGTAAAAGATGGTACATACAAAGTTTCAAGACCTTTTAATATTGCAACAAAATCTGATGTATCAGATGAAGCAAAGGATTTTATAAACTTTATTATGAGTACAGAAGGTCAGGCAATTGTTCAAGGCGAAAAATATATAGCAATTGAAACAACAACAAGTTATAAGGCAAGTGATGCAAAAGGCAAAGTAATAGTCGGTGGTTCATCATCAGTAGCACCGGTTATGCAGGCACTTATAGATGAATACAAAAAAGTAAATACAAATATTGAAGTTGAACTTCAACAAAGTGATTCTTCAACAGGTATGTCAGCAACAATGGACGGAACACTTGATATAGGAATGGCTTCAAGAGAATTAAAGGATTCAGAATTAGAAAAACTTACACCAACCGTAATTGCTATTGATGGTATTGCAGTAATTGTTAATAAAGATAATGAATTATCAAATATCACATCTGAGCAAGTTAAGAACATCTACATTGGTGAAATCACAAAATGGAGTGAAGTATAATATTTTTGATAAGATCAAAGAAACTAAAAGAAATTACAATGAAAATAGTGTTTATGTGCGCTGCCAGCATTTCAATTGCGGCAGTGCTGCTCATATGTATATTCTTATTTGCAAATGGAGTACCTACAATAAAAGAAATCGGTATATTTAAATTTCTGTTCGGTTCAGAGTGGCGTCCAAAAAACAATATCTTTGGCATATTGCCATTTATATTAGGAAGCGTATATGTTACTGCAGGTTCAATAATTGTCGGAGTTCC
>JAVBUL010000002.1:0-2946 GCA_031555415.1 Lachnospiraceae bacterium
ATAAAATTAAGCAATAATCCTAATGCACCGGATAAAGAACAAGGGGTTATGTCTGACCCATGTGTTATGTATAATGATGGAAAGTATTATCTTACCAGTTCAGCGGGTACTCCGCTTGCAATGCGTGTTAGTGATACATTGGAAGGAGTTTTTGAAGCAGAACCTTTTTTCATACCAATAAAACATGAACCTCAAACAAAGGGACTTGGAACATGGGCTGCGGAAGTACATTTTATTAAAGGAATACCATATATATTTTATGCATTGGCATTGTTTTCGGGAGAGGATTCATTTGTTAGGGCATATGTATTAAAATGCGATGGAGACCCTGCTATACCTGAGAATTGGAGTGAACCACATCTATGCGTAAAGCCTGATGGAAGTGTTTTAACAGAAGCTGGTATTTCATTGGATATGACTTATTTTTGTGATAAGGGTGTTCATTATGTTATGTGGTCAGATAGAAAGGTACCAAACAAAACTCTTGATTTTACAAAAGCAGAGCCGGCGGATGTTTATATTGCGACTATTAATCCTGATGAACCGTGGAAAACAACAAGTCAGCCACAATGCGTAATTCGCCCTATTTATGGTTGGGATAGATATGAGACGGAAGTGGATGAAGGGGCGTTCTTATTGAGACATGGAGAAGATTTATTTGTGTCGATATCAGGTTCAAGTACCGGAATGGCAGATTTGTATGATATAGGGTTTTTACGTGCAAAATCAGGCGATAATCTATTAAACAGAGAATCTTGGGAGTGGATACCATATCCATTTTTAACTAAAGAAAGTGTGGTAAACCAGTATGGTCCGGGGCATAATTGTTTTGTAAAGGATGAGAATGGTGATGATTTGATATTATATCATGCAGTACCACATGATGAAGATGATAAAGCACTTGGAAGAAGACCGGGAATTAGGCGTGTTCATTGGGCGGCAACAGGATTACCATACCTTGAAATGTTACCTGAGAGAGATGTGGCTTTAGGGAATGAAAGGGTTACTTTGAAGATTATAGTAAAATAAAGCTAAAAGAGTGAAAATTATCGAGAGCATATTTCTTTGCACCAAAAAGGCAAGATTTTGATTTGTGGCAAGCATACACCGATTACTGAACGAATTTGAATGGATTATCTTGTAGTTGATGTAACAGATATGGAAAATGTAAATAAATATGTTGACAAAATATGGGAAATAATTTATTATAAAGATGTTAAATTGTAGTTACGTGTAAGTTATGAAGATTGTGAATAGAAGTATTAAACTTTAAACCAATAATAATAAGTTGCATGGGATTAAAATCTTATGCAACTTTTTTAAAAGAAAAAAAAATAGAATATTGCAATCAAAAACATAACATATAAATCTACATAAATTTCAAGATGATATATAAGGAGGCGAAAAAATCATATCATTTGGAAAAAATTAAAAGGAGAACAAAAATGAGTATGAAGAACAAAAAAGTTTATGGTAGAAAACCTTACATCAGAAGCTGTTTATGAGTCAAGTGAAAGTTATATAGAAAGCTCTTTAAATTCGAGCACTCAAGGAAATAGTGGTATATCGATAATGTCATCACTGACATTAACAAAAACAGGTTTATCAATTTATGCTGTTAATATGTCGTTTAGTTATAAATAGTTTGGAGGCATGTGTATGAGTCAACGATTAAGTTTATTAGGAATATCACTTATTTTATTTGGAATAGCATGTAGGGTTATTTTTATAGGGTATTATATAGGACCTATAAATAGTCTGTTATCACTTGTAATGCCTTATATAGGTGTTGTTATATCAGTAGTTGCTTTCTTTTTTAAGGAAGAAAAAAAGTAAATAAAAATTTTACGACTTAATATTGAGTTGGTTAATAATAAATTAGAATAGGATAATACTCCATATTACAATGCAAGCATTGATGGTGTGTTATCCTATTTGCATTTTGTTTTTAAATATGATATTATCATTTAGTTAGGAGGTTGTCAGATATGAAATTAATGGTAGCATCTGATATACATGGTTCTGCGTATTATGCAGATAAGATGATTGAAAGATATAGAAAAGAAAATTGTGATAAATTAGTACTTCTAGGTGACTTGTTATATCATGGGCCGAGAAATGATTTGCCAAAGGATTATAGTCCTAAGAAGGTAATAGAATTGCTTAACGGCATTAAGGATGAATTATTATGTGTTAAAGGAAATTGTGAAGCAGATGTAGACCAGATGGTTTTAGAGTTTCCAGTGATGGCAGAGTATGCTATATTTTACATAGCAGAAAGAATGATTTTTGCTACACATGGTCATGTTTTTAACGAAAATAACTTACCTCCTTTAAAAGAAAATGATATACTGTTACATGGACATACTCATGTACCTGTATGTAAGGAAATAAATAACGGTAAGAATATCTACTTAAACCCAGGTTCGGTATCAATACCAAAAGAAGACAGTAGGCATGGCTATTTGATAATAGATGAAAATGAAATTATTTATAAAGACTTAGATGGAGAAATACAATGGAATTATATATTGTAAGACATGGAGAAACGTTATGGAACAAAGAAGGACGTCTTCAAGGTCAAACAGATATTAAGCTTAATGAAATAGGTATAGAAAGTGCAAAAAGGACAGGTGAATTATTAAAGGATATTCATTTTGATAGGATTTATGCCAGTCCATTAACTAGAGCTTATGATACAGCAGTGTATATAAGAGGAAATAAGGATATTGAAATAGTAAAAGATGATAGGATTAAAGAAATAAAACTGGGTGAACTAGAAGGAAAACGTGCAGAAGATTTATTAGGTGATAAGGAATCAACATTTAGATATTTTTTCACACAGCCACATTTATTTGTTCCAGCTGGAGATGGTGAAGGTTTTGAAGATATAATTAAAAGAGCTAAAGGTTTTATGCAAAATGAAATAGAGCCTAATTCTGGTAA